>NZ_JBGJZU010000078.1:0-29035 GCF_041354475.1 Microcoleus sp. | reverse complement strand
GTGGAGTAGACAAACCTCTCAAGAGTCATCTTGAGACTACGATGAATCAGGAAGTTAACACCAAAATTTCTAATGTCCAGCTAAGTCTAGACTTTGGTAATTTTGGGTAGGTTTAACAGAGCGGTTGACATATTCCCATTAATGTGCATTCCCAAACTAATCGCGGCTGTACATAGTTGAGTAAATATTGTCGCGCTTTTTCTAAAGGCTCTAAGGGCGATCGACTAATTCCCCCTGCCAAAAATTGCTGCCAGTAACAGTGCTGTAGATAATCGATTAACCATAACTGAGATTCAGTATCCAAAGTTTTATCAATTTCCTTTGCCAATTCCAAGGCCGATCGCACATTTTGAGGCAACTGCTTAACTTTTTGTAACAAATCATCCGGCATCGATTGCAGTTGCTGCCAAATAGCAATTGCCTCTCCAGGACTTCCCTGGGCCATTCCCATCACCTCAGCATGGGACAAAATCTCTCCAAATCCCCTTTCCTGCAATACCAGTGCCATCGCTGCGGGATTCAGGCGATTAAACTGAATTTTTTGACACCGTGAAATCAAGGTTGGTAGCAAAGATTCCACAGTCGGAGCCATTAAAATTAGCGCAGCTTTTCCCGGCTCTTCCAAAGTCTTCAATAAACCATTGGCAGCCCCCTCACCCATAGTTTCTGCTTGCGACAACACGACAATAGAACGGGCAGATTCTAGGGGTGGTCTACTCAGAAAATCACCGATTTCTCGCACCTGTTCTAGTCGAATTTGGGGCGGTGATTTGCGCTTCAAGCCCGCTTCCTCAGCTTCCTGTGCTGACAGCCGCTTGCCTTGATTCATGTAAGTGGGTTCTACCCAGAGCAAGTCTGGGTGATTTCCCAGTCGCACGCGGTTTTGCACCGAGGCTATTAATTTGGGTTCTGTCAGATTTGCCGAGAATAAAAGCTCAATAAAACACCGAGCCGCTAAACTTTTGCCGATCCCGTTAGATCCCACAAATAAATAGCCGGGAGCAATGCGGTTGCCAGAGACGGCTTGAGTGAGTAATTCTACTGCCTGGTTTTGTCCGATTAATGATTCAAAATAATCCATAATTCAAAATTCCGAACTCTTTCCATATCCCCAAGCGGCTAACTTACTACTTAAGATAGTTTGAATTTCCTGGGCGACCTCATCCTCGGTGCGATCGGCATTTATGCGCATAATTCGATCCGGATTTTGTCTAGTCAACTCCGCAAAACCTTGTTGTACCCGCTGGTGAAATGCCAAATCAGCTTGCTCCATGCGATCGCACTCTCCCCTAGCCCTAGCCCTCGCTAACCCTTTTGACACATCAATATCCAGCCAAAAAGTTAAATCACTTTGCAAGCCCCCAGTAGCAATGGCGTTCAGTTGCTCAATTAAGTCCAAGTTAAGCCCGCGGCCGTAACCCTGATAAGCAATAGTAGAATCAGTAAAGCGATCGCACAAAACCATCGTCCCCTGGGCTAACTTCGGTTTGAGAAAAGTTTCGACGTGCTGACTGCGATCGGCAGCATACATCAGTAATTCCGCTCGATTTGATACTAATTCCTCCGACCCAGGCTCCAGCAATAACCGTCTGAGTGCCTTTCCCAGTTCAGTCCCCCCAGGCTCACGAGTAGCAACAAAATTTTTGATTGTAGAGCAGTTTTTCGGCAGCCAATGTATCAACCGCTGCATTTGTGTAGTTTTTCCTGCACCTTCAACTCCTTCAAACACGATCAGTTTCCCTTCCATTGACTTCCCTTTGAATTCTGATAAAATAAATCGTTATTGTACTGTATATCTCTTAGATGTTAGGTATGATGATAAGGTCTGAATGCCTCACCGCGGGAGTTTTTTTATGGCTCGTTATACTGGTTTTTTTATCGTTGCCGTTCCCATTGACCGTCTCCGTCACTCTTTGATTGAGATTTTAGAGTCATGCAATCTTGATATTATCTACAATACAGGAGATTCTCTCATGGCTCGCGAACTTCCTGGTCAAGTTTCTATACCCAAGCTCGTCACCGCAGAAGTCCTAATTGAGCAAAACACGAGCAGCGATTCAGAAGTTCGCATGAATTTCGTGATTAAAAACGAGGAACTCCCTCTCAAAACCAATAACCACTGCCGTCAAATGTTTGAGCTAGTCACTCAGTCGATTATGAGCAACCGTAACTGGCGGCTCTTAGAAAGTATGGCACTTTAGTCATTAGTCATTAGTCATTAGTCATTAGTCATTAGTCATTAGTCGCTATTTTGATTAAATTCAGCCTTCAGTATCCATACTTTCGGCCTTGTACTTTCGGCAGGCAGGAGTTCTTGGCTAATGACCAATGACTGAGGATTTTTACCTAAAATCGGTAAATTTAAGACCTAAATTCGCGACGCAGCAGCAAAGAATTGGTAACAACGCTCACAGAACTAAAGGCCATAAATGCACCAGCCGCCGCAGGGCTGAGTAAAATTCCCATCGCCGGCAGTAAAAGACCAGCAGCTACCGGAATTCCGAGCATATTGTAACCAAAAGCCCAAAACAGATTTTGGCGAATCTTCTTCAAAGTAGCGCGACTCAGTTCGATCGACTCCACAACATCCATCAAAGCATTTCGCATCAGGACAATCTGAGCAGTTTCAACAGCTACATCAGTCCCACCATGTAACCCCACACCAACATCTGCTTGAGCCAAAGCGGGAGCATCATTAATTCCGTCACCCACCATCGCCACTTTTCTCCCTTCGGCTTGCAAAGCCGCGATCGCCCTTGCCTTCCCTTCGGGCCGCACTTGGGCCAAAACATCTGTCGTCGGCAAATCTAACTGGTTGGCGATCGCAAACGCCGCCCCAGGCGTATCCCCCGTCAGCATCATCACCCGCAATCCCATAGCCCGCAAACGCTCCACCGTCGCCTTAGCATCCAGTCTGAGAGTATCTTTTAGCCCGATTACCCCCAGCAAAACGCCCTCACAAGCTACATAAACCGCCGTTTTGCCTTGAAAAGACCCACACAGTTCTGTAGCAATAGGGACCCCCTGCTGCGTCATCCACTCCGCATTCCCGGCGAACACCAGTCGGCCCTCCACCACAGCCGAAACCCCCAATCCCGGTGCCGTGTAGAAATCCTCAGCAGCCAGCAGTGGCAAAGCTTGTTGTTGAGCTTCCCGCAAAATCGCTGCGGCGACGGGATGACAAGAACCCATTTCCACAGCCGCGGCGATTTGCAGAAGTTGGGAGTCAATGGTAAAACAGGCATCTTGCCTGTGGCTAACATTCAAATCTGAAGTCCCATCCAACCCAGAACTCTCAAAAATCGGCAAATAATCTGTGAGTGTGAGCTCTCCGGTAGTCAAAGTACCAGTTTTGTCAAAAACCACCGTATCTAATTGATGCACCCGTTCCAAAACATCACCACCGCGAATCAAAAGCCCGCGCTCCGCCCCAATCCCAGAACCAACTAAAATTGCAGTTGGGGTAGCCAGTCCCAAAGCACAAGGACAGGCAATGACTAAAACGGCGATCGCCAATTTCAAACTTAACAGCAAAGGTGATTGATAATCAGTAATTGGTAATTGGTGGCCCATGCCCATTGCCCCATGCCCCATGTTCATGGCCCCATGCCCTAAAAGCACAGATGGCCACAGATGAGTTCCGGCAAAATACCAAAATAGGAAGGTTAAAGCCGATATCGCCATTACCCCATAGACAAAATATCCCGCCACAGTATCCGCCAAATTTTGAATCGGCGCTTTCCGAGTTTGGGCAGCTTCCACCAAAGCCACCATTTGAGCTACAGTAGTTTCTTTACCCGTGCGAGTTGCCCGGATCACGATCGCCCCGGATTGATTGATAGTTCCCGCCGCCACGGGATCTCCTGTTTGCTTCAAAATCGGCATCGATTCCCCAGTCAGCATCGACTCATCTATGGTTGTTTTACCTTCGCAAACTTCCCCATCTACCGGAATTTTGTCCCCTGGTAAAACTTGCAGCCATTCTCCGACTCGGACGCGATCGGCTGGAATTTCAATATATTGTGGATTGTAGACCGGAGATGGCGAGTCTAAATCTAAAATCGGCAATTTAAAATCAACTAAGCGCGCAGTAGCTGGTTGGAGTGCGATTAAAGCTTGTAGCGCTGATGCGGCGCGCTGTCTAGCTTGCTGTTCCAAAATTTTCCCCAACAAAATAAAGCCCAGCAGCATCACCGGTTCGTCAAAAAAGCATTCCCATCCCATCTGGGGAAACATCAGTGCCGCGTTGCTAGCAGTGTAAGCTGTGACAGCGCCTAAAGCTACCAGAGTATTCATATTCGGTGCATTTCGCCACAAACTGCGGCACCCGTCAACTACAATTCGGCGCCCAGGTAGTAGTAAAGCCAGGGTTGCGAGTCCCCAGTGAAACCAAATATTGCTTAAAATTGGGGCTTTTGTTCCCAATACGTGACCTGAACCTGAGAGAATAATTAAGATCAGGGCGATCGTTAATTGTCCTATTTGCTGTCTAATTTCTTGCTGTCGCCTTTCAATTATCGCCACCTCCATTTCTCGCTGATTTCCACCTGCGCGAGATTGACTGGGAAATCCATTATCAGTTAACTTTTTCGCTAAAGCTTCCGCATCCACGGCCCCCGGTTCGCACTCAACCGTTGCTACTTCTACGGCTAAGTTAACGCAAGCTGAAATTACCCCTGAGTATTGCATTAGTTGGCGTTCAACTGCCTTGGCGCAGCCTGCACACTTCATACCACTGACATCGAAAGTCACAATTTCAGGTGGTGAGGATTCTTTGACTGAGATGATTGACGATCGCATTTCAGGAACTGTGTTTGCCATAAATTGCCTGGGAATTATTTAGAATTGATTACAATATCTTGGTGTTGGTCATTTTTTTAACAGACATTTCCCAAAAAGCCTGTTAAGAACGGGTATCCAGCCTGTTCCACAATAAATAATGATGGGAGATGTCTAATCTACTTCATGGATAAATGTCTCTACTTTGAGAGTAAATAAAAATTTCGCCATCTACCGAAAGTGTTAGCTTTTTTTAAGCCTTGGCATTTTTGAGTGAGGAGGGAGAGAGTGCCAATTACCAATTACCCATTACCCATTACCCATTGAAATTAGAGTCTAGGAAGGAACAAATCCAAATGAGCGTACAATTAATTAAAGGTGGCAGATTCAATCTTTCTCAAGAATTTCCGAACTTAAAAAGACTAGCCATCGCCTTGGGTTGGCAAGTCAATTTATCACACACAAACTGTGACATTGATGCTTCAGCATTTATGTTAGGAACTGATGGCAGAATTCCCCACGAAGACTACTTAGTGTTTTATAATAATCCTAAATCCCTAGACGGTGCTGTGAAACAATCCGGCACGGATAAATCTTCGCCCAGAAAAGGATATATTAATACGCTCTACAGTGTAGATTTATCTCTAATGGATGCCACTATTGAAGAGATTGTGCTGATTGTCACTATCCACGATGCTGAATCCGTAGGATTAAATTTTAGCAAAATCCAAAACGCCTTTATCAGTCTATACGATCGCGATCGCCAAACGGAATTGACTAGGTACGAATTAAAAGAGAATTTTACGTTAGAGACAGCTTTGGAATTTGGACGTTTGTATAAAAAAAACGGAGACTGGAGGTTTCAGGCCGTAGGACAAGGATATAAATCAGGATTGCGAAGTTTTGTGGAAAAATATTATGTAGAAAAGTGATGGCTAAAGTCCTCACTACCCACCAGGTTTGCAATGAGGACTTTAGTGCTTCTGACAGCAAGTTTTTGTGAACAACTAAGTAGAAGGAAGAAGGAAGAAGGAAGAAGAACCCCCCCCTGCCCCCCCCAAGGGGGGAAGGAAGAAGGAAGAAGGAAGAAGAACCCCCCCCTGCCCCCCCAAGGGGGGAAGGAAGAAGGAAGAAGGAAGAATAACCCCCCCTGCCCCCCCAAGGGGGGAAGGAAGAAGGAAGAATAAAGAATAACCCCCCCTGCCCCCGCCCAAGGGGGGAAGGAAGAAGGAAGAATAACCCCCCCCAAGGGGGGAAGGAAGAAGGAAGAAGATAGAGGTGAACAATGCTCATACAGCAAGCTTTTTAGCCACCTGTATCTTACATTTAATTAGATGGATTTACTTACTTGGATTTAGCCGGTGCCGAACTCGGCTTAGCCTGGGCCGCATTCGCTTTTGGTGGCGCAACATTCGGTTTCGACTCAGCCTTCTGATTTACTGTTTTACCAGTCACTTTCTTGGTCAAAACTTCCAAAGCTTTCGCATACTGCGGATCTGCCTTCGTACCGATTTTATCCCGATCGCGCCTCAATTCCTCTTTTTGAGCTTCGGTGAGTTCAATTTTAACATCCGGTTCAATGCCCAAGTGGTTGATATCCCGCCCACTGGGAGTAAAATATTTAGCGATGGTAACAGCTAAACCCGAACCATTTCCCACACCACGTACCGACTGCACTAAACCTTTCCCAAAGGTCTTTGTTCCCACCAAAACCGCCCGTTTGTTGTCCTGCAAAGCACCGGAAAGAATCTCGCTAGCACTGGCCGAACCCCCGTCTACCAGTATCACTAAAGGTTTTTCAGTAATCGCTTTTTTATTGGCAGTTTGTCTATCAGTCTCGCCGATTCGATCGACCGTAGAGACGATCGTACCTTCTTGGAGCCACATCCGAGCAATCTCAATACTCCCATACAACAACCCGCCCGGATTGGAACGCAGATCTAAAATATAGCCTGTCACTTTTTTCTTTTCCAAATCCTGAAGGGCCGATCGCATTTCCGATGCCGCATTTGCACTAAACTGATTCAGGCGAATATAGCCGATTTCACCCATCGAACTTTTCTGCACCGAATGGCGCACCGGATGAATTTCAATCTTCGCCCGTTTCAGCTTAAATTCTATTTCCTTATTATTACGGATAATAGTCAGTGTCACCTCAGTATTAGCTTGACCGCGAATCAAATTTACCGCTTGATTCGTGTCCATCCCCTCAGTGATTTTGCCATCGATTTTACTAATAATATCTTTTGCTTGAATCCCCGCTTTAAAAGCCGGACTATCCTCAATGGGCGAAATCACCACTAATTTCTTGGTTTTCTCATCCTGAGTCAACTGAATTCCCACTCCTGTTAATTCTCCAGAAGTGTCAACCTGCATATTTTTGAACTCTTGCGGGTTCATAAACCTAGTATAAGGATCGTCGAGCTTTTTGAGCATTTCCCGCACGGCCTTATAAGCATCCTCATCACTGCTATAGGTCCGGTTCAAATAATCCTTTCGTACAGCTTTCCAGTCAACCTGATTAAAAGTACCATCCACATAACTTTTGTCAATAATCTGCCAAACTTCATCAACCAACTCTTTGGGACTACCCCTAAAAGAAGCCAGAGATTTAGAACTGCAACCAGTGTTGACAAGAGTTACAGCAGTCAGTACCACCGCTGCTGCACTTAGAACAAGCCCTCGTTTTGTGATAACCATTTGTCTGACGCGCCGGAGGTGAAGAGTTGACAATAATTATGCTCAATCTAACACAAGCAAGGCCCTGTCGCAGTTGAGGCACTTAGATTATTCAACTTTGCCTCCTTTGATTTCCGAAGTAGAGGTTGCTCAATCTGGGGGTTGAGACCCCACAACCACCTTTAATTCTTCTGGAACAGGGCCGACACCCTAACTCAGGATGGTACAGGGGTGATATTATATTTTTGTTCTGAAAGCTCAAACCAAGCGTTCAGTCGATCGCCATTGCAGATTAGACTTGCGTACCTTAAACTATCATCGTGAAAATCGCCACCTGGAACGTCAACTCAATCCGCACCCGCATCGAACACGTCATTAACTGGCTGCAAGCAAACCCTGTAGAAGTTTTGTGTCTGCAAGAAACCAAAGTTATAGACAAAGATTTTCCTCTGCAACCCTTTCTCGACATCGGCTACCACTGTTACATCTCCGGCCAAAAATCCTACAATGGTGTGGCGATTTTGAGTCGAGTTCCCATGCAGCAAGTTAGCGCCGGATTTTCACCCATTCTCGGTGAGGAAATCGTCGGCACTTTTGACGAACAAAAACGCCTCATCACCGGCATCATCGACGATATTTGTATTATCTCCGTGTATGTTCCCAACGGTTCAGAAGTGGGATCGGAGAAATATGAATACAAGCTACATTGGCTGAAATTGTTACACAAATACTTGAAAATTACTCTTGACAAATCACCTCATTTGTGCATTTGTGGAGACTTTAATATCGTTCCGGGCGATCGAGATATTTACGACCCCAAAGCTTGTGCTAACTCCGCCGGCTTATCAGTCCCAGAGCGCCTCGCACTCACAGAAATCATAGAATTAGGATTGAGTGACCCCTTTCGTAAATTCACCTCAGAAGGTTGCCACTATAGCTGGTGGGACTATCGCGCCGCCTCATTTCCTCGCAACAAAGGCTGGAGAATTGACCACCATTATCTCAGCTTATCTCTCTACGAAAAAGCCACAAACTGCACCATAGATATTAATCCTAGGAAACTGATCAAACCCAGCGACCACGCCCCCGTAATTGTCGAATTTTGAGCGATCGCGACTTACGCAGGGATAGCCAAAAACCGGGTTTGATGGACAAAAATACACCAATTACAGCCCGGTAAACAACTTAATCGCTAGCTAGGTACTAGCTCTCGTACATCCGAGCTTCAGCCGCGTCTGGATTCTCCTCGCAATACTCGTCAAAAGCCGTTTTGTCCAGCTTCTGCGATCGGATGCGCGTATTAGCAAACAACCGAGCCACATATTCCACGCCCAAGTTAGGATTCACCGTAATGCACGGCTTGTTGACATACCCCTGCCTAAAGGCGAGGGGATTCTTGATTCGCAGGGATTCCAATGAATTTACCCTCAGCAAGCATCTTGACCGTATGCCCTACGGCTGCAAGTCCTCTAATTAGAACTACTTGAGCGGCTGCAACATCTCTGTCCGTTGTATAGCCGCAGTCCGAGCATGAATGAGTACGCTCATCAAGCTGTTTTTTTCCTGTCTCTGCTAGACAATTGGGGCAAACTTGACTCGTCTTATGAGCGCTTACCTTTTGAAAGTACACGCCATATTTCCAACAAGTTTGCTCTAGGATTGTGAAGAACTGACCCCAGCTTGCGTCTAAGCAGTGTTTCCCTAGCATCGCCCTAGACAGCCCAATCAGATTCAGATCCTCAACGAAAATCATTCCCACATTTTGGCAGATTTGATGAGATAATTTACGATGCCAATCTTTCCGACTGTTAGCAACGTATTCATGCAGTTTGGCGACTTTGTTTTGAGCTTTACGCCAATTGTTAGAACCTAGTTTTTTACGACAGACACGTTGTTGCAGCAATTTAAGCTTGCGTTCTGCGTCTTTAAAAAATCTTTGGCGCTTGACTAAAAGACCGTTAGAAGTTGCTAGAAAATTAGTTAGTCCCACATCAATTCCGATACCTTCACCGTGGGGCATTAGATTGGGTACTGAAACGTCCCATTGTAGGGTTAAGATCACGTACCAACCGCTAACCCTACGGACTATCCTTGCTTGCTTAATCGTTGCACCATCAGGGATAGGACGTGATTGATGAAACTTAACCAAACCAATCTTAGGAAGCTTCACCGCTTGATTTTGGACGGGGTTAACCCCCAATTGTGGGAACACAAACGATCGCATTGTTCCTGCTTTCTTAAAGCGGGGGAAACCGTGTTTTTGTTCCCACATACTCACAAACGCTTTTTCAAGCCTTTTCAGTGTTTGCTGTAGGACGTGTACTTGGACGGCAGCCAAAGTGGGTATGTTTGCCCTAGCCGTAGTTAAATTTTTGCACTGGCTTGCATAAGTTGGTCGTTTTGTTTCGGCCCGAATGATGAACTCAGATCGGATAGAGCAAGCGTTAATTCGACAACTACGAGACTCAAACCAATGTTTACGCTCTGCCAATGCGTAGTTGTATACGCGACGGCATTGTTCTAGCCAATCTTCAAAGATTGCTATTTGTCCTGCCGTTGGTTTGAGTTTGAATTCGTAGACTAAATGAAACATTTGCTCTATCCTCCTACCTGATTCTACCACAACCATGAGCAAACGTTGAAACGCTTTTTCAAGAAGTCTAATTAAAGCCGTCCTAAAAGGACGGGGCTTGCACCCAAATTTTCGGTCAATCCGATCGCCCCAGATGGCTCAGGTTTTGCCACTCTCTCCCACTCTCCTGTGGATAAATTTCCCACTGTCGGGTCTGTAAGAAGCAAAAGTTAACACAAACTAACTCAAGACTTACGCTCGCACAGATCCCCGCCTCTGATAAACTTGATTGCTGGGAGTGCAAAAAAAGCACAAGGCACGCAGGACTCAGTTGGGAGGATATAGTTCGTGGACAATGCAATCGGTTTAGAGATTATCGAAGTAGTAGAGCAGGCAGCCATCGCCTCAGCTCGATTGATGGGCAAAGGCGAGAAAGATGAAGCCGACAGAGTGGCTGTAGAAGCCATGCGCGAGCGGATGAACAAAATTCATATGCGCGGTCGCATCGTGATCGGTGAAGGGGAACGCGACGACGCACCCATGCTTTATATCGGCGAGCAAGTGGGTATTTGTACCCGCGAAGATGCTAAAGATGTCTGCAACATAGATGAATTAATCGAGATTGACATCGCTGTTGACCCCTGCGAAGGTACTAACCTAGTGGCTTACGGTCAAAACGGTTCCATGGCAGTTTTAGCAATCTCCGAAAAAGGTGGTTTGTTTGCTGCTCCCGATTTCTACATGAACAAATTAGCTGCTCCTGCGGCTGCCAAAAATCATGTAGATATTCGTAAGACACCAACCCAAAACCTCAAAATTATCTCTGATTGTCTCGGCCGCAGTGTTGAGGATTTGGTGGTAGTGGTGATGGACCGCCCCCGGCACAAAGATTTAATTAATGAAATTCGGCAAGCGGGTGCAAGAGTTCGACTGATCAGCGACGGCGACGTCTCAGCAGCAATTTCTTGCGCGTTTTCTGGTTCTAATATCCACGCACTTATGGGTATTGGTGCAGCACCGGAAGGTGTGATTTCAGCAGCAGCAATGCGCTGTTTGGGCGGTCACTTCCAAGGGCAGTTGATTTACGATCCGGCGGTTGTAAAAACTGGTTTGATCGGTGAAAGTAAAGAGAGCAATATCGCTCGACTTAAAGAAATGGGCATCACAGACCCAGACAAGATTTACAATGCTGAAGAATTGGCATCGGGGGAAACAGTTCTGTTTGCAGCTTGCGGAATTACTCCCGGAACGCTGATGGATGGAGTTCGCTTCTTTGGTGGCGGCGCTCGTACTGAAAGTTTGGTAATTTCTTCTCAGTCCAAGACTGCTCGGTTTGTGGATACAATCCATATGTTTGACCAGCCGAAATCTCTGCAATTAAATTAGTCATTAATTAACAGTTAACTGTTGGCTTTTGCCTGTGGACTGTTGGCTGTTAACTTTTGAGTGTTAATAGCCAACATTAAGCTGTTGGGTTGTTGACAGTTGAGTGTTGACAGTCACCAGTTATTAGCAATTAAGGATAAACTAAACACTAATGACAGGTGACTGTTGACCAGTAAAAAAAAATAGTGACAAATCACAGATATGAATATTGCAGTTGTAGGTCTTAGCCACAAAACAGCGCCGGTTGAAGTTCGTGAAAAACTGAGCATTCCAGAACAGAAGATTGAAGGGGCTATAGCCCAATTGCGTAGCTACCCACATATTCAAGAGGTTGCTATTCTCAGCACTTGCAACCGCTTAGAAATTTATATTGTTACCACCGAGTCGGAACCTGGTGTGCGGGAAGTTACTCAATTCCTTTCAGAATTCAGTAAAGTTCCTTTACAGTCTTTGCGACCTCACCTGTTCATCTTACTGCACGAAGATGCGGTAATGCACCTCATGCGAGTTGCTTCTGGCCTTGACAGTTTGGTTCTGGGAGAAGGGCAAATTTTGGCTCAGGTGAAACAAACTCACAAACTCGCTCAGCAGTATAAAGGTGTCGGTCGAATTTTGGAGCGCTTGCTCAAGCAAGCCATGACAGCAGGGAAACGTGTTCGCACAGAAACCAGTATTGGTACCGGTGCGGTTTCCATTTCTTCGGCGGCGGCGGAACTGGCTCAACTCAAAGGTCAGCATTTAGCAACCAGCCGGATTGCGATTATCGGTGCTGGTAAAATGTCCCGACTTTTGGTGCAGCATTTGCTTTCCAAAGGAGCTAGCCATATTGCGATCGTCAATCGATCGCTCCGTGGTGCCCAGGAATTAGCCAACCTGTTTAAAGATGCCGAATTACATTTATATCAGCTTTCGGAAATGATGTCGGTAATTGCCAGTTCCGACTTGGTTTTTACCAGCACCGCTGCTACAGATCCGCTCTTAAATAAAGCTAAATTAGCAACTGTCTTAGAACCCGATCGCCCTTTGATGTTAGTGGACATTTCTGTCCCCCGCAACGTCGATTCTGATGTAAAAGAACTGACCAATGTCAAGTCGTTTAATGTAGACGACTTAAAAGCTGTGGTAGCTCAAAATCACGAAACCCGCCGCAAAATGGCAATGGAAGCTGAGGGCATACTCGAACAAGAAGTAGCAGCTTTTGATGTTTGGTGGCGCAGCCTGGAAACTGTTCCGACTATTAGCTGTTTGCGAGATAAGATAGAATTGATTCGGGAACAAGAGTTAGAAAAAGCTTTATCGCGTTTAGGTTCAGAGTTTTCCGAGAAACATCAAGATGTGATTGAATCTTTAACAAGAGGGATTGTGAATAAAATTTTACACGATCCAATGGTGCAATTACGCGCTCAGCAAGATATTGAGGCACGGCGACAAGCAATGCAGACTTTGCAAACACTGTTTAATTTGGATGTGGATGTCAATCAGCAGTATAGCTAGTTGATTTTTTGCCCTAATTCCCAGGCTCTGCCTGGGGATTATTTCACTCTGGTTTTGATGCTTATTTTTTTTGAATTAAAATAAAAAAAATCGTCATTTTTTTAAGCTTAAACGCTTGACTTTCCCAAAGTCATAACCTATTATTAGATAATGGGAGTGGTGGCAATTTTTTTATTTTTGCCAGCACTCCCATTATCTAAAATATACCATAAAAAAAACGCCGAAGTCAATAGCTAATCCTTATTTTTTAGAGAAAATTTGCGCTCTATACTTAGTGAAAAAATAAAAAAAGGAAAGAAAAAATAAAAAAAGGAAATTTTTAACCGCAGATGAACTGCGGCAGATATTGATAGTGGCGAGAAGTTGAAGATGATGACTTTGAACAGGCGAATTTATCAAATAATTCTACTGATTGCGGGGCTAGGGCTGGTGATGGAGTTAGTTACCCGCCTGGTAGCAGAAATTCTGTGGTTTCAGGAAGTTGGATATCTTCAGGTTTTGCTGTTGAGGCTGAAAACTCAAGGGTTGCTGGGGGTAATTCCCACTGCTATTTCTGCTGTTTTTTTGATGGGGAATTTAGCTTTAGCCCGCCGCCTCAAGCATCCCACTCAGGAAACCAAGTCGCTGAATTCGGGGGCGTTATTTGCTTCCGTAAATCTCACAAAAACGGTGCAGAATAATCAATTATCTCTGTCTAAACCTCCACAGGCATTTCCCTGGTTGCTGTTGTGCTTATTCGGATTGAGCGCGATCGCAGGTTTGATGGTAATTCATTGCGGGCGGTTAGCAGCAGCTAGCCTCGCCGATTTCAGTATAGCCAGCGCAGTGCCTGCCGGGCCAATTAATTTGGGATTTGACTCCATCGGGCAGCTCTGTGTGCAGTTATTTTCTCATTTGTGGCAGTTGGGCTTACTGCTGGGACTGATGTTAGCCATGACTATTAAGCCGGATTTTTGGCTGCGGGCGATCGCCATTTTTCTCAGTTTGGCGATCGGCATAATTAGCGCCAGTCGCTGGACAAAAGTCTTGCTCTATTTCCACCCCATTAACTTTAACATCACTGAGCCTATTTTTAATCAAGATCTTAGCTTTTATGTATTTATTCTGCCCATATTAGAATTGTGTGCCTTCTCACTGACTGTTGTACTTTTGTATAGTTTAGTATCTAGCACTTTCACCTATTTACTATCCCCAAACAGCTTGAGTCAAGGAAGATTTTTGAGGTTTTCGCGATCGCAGCAGCGACACTTGTATGGCTTAGGCTCACTTTTGATGCTAGCCATCGCCTTCCTCTATGGGCTAGCTCGTTACGAATTGCTGTACTCGCGGGGAGACGTTACTTACGGGGCTAATTATGCTGATGTCACAGTGCGACTGCCCTCCTATGGATTTGCCAGTGTTATGGCGATCGCTATCGCAATTTTTATGCTCTGGCCAGTCGGTAAATTAAAAATTAAAAGTAACAGCTTTAAATCCATTGTCCTTAGTTTGGTTATAAGCTGTTTATCCTTAATTTATTTACTGCCAGTAATCGTCCAATTTTTAATTGTCAACCCCAACGAAATAGCCAAAGAAAGACCATATATTCAGAGAAGTATTACCTTTACTCAACAAGCATTCGACCTCAATAAAATCGAAATAAAAACTTTCGATCCAGAAGGTAAATTAAGCTATACAGACTTGGAAAAAAATCAGCTTACCATCAGCAATATCCGCCTGTGGGACAAACTGCCACTACTGCAAACCAACCGACAGTTGCAACAAATTAGACCTTATTATAAATTCTTAGATGCTGATATCGATCGCTACACAGTTAAAAACCCAAAAATCCAAAAACAAGATGCCGACAGCCAACAAGTCATTCTCGCCGCTAGAGAATTAGACTACACAGCAGTTACTCCCGAAGCTCAAACTTGGGTTAACGAACACCTGGTATACACTCACGGTTATGGCTTTACTCTTTCTCCCGTCAATACTATCGGTGCCGGCGGTTTACCAGATTATTTTGTCAAAGATATTGGAGTTGAAGCGACAGGGGACACGGCTTTAGACATCACTAGCGATCGCCTTCGAGCCAGTATACCCATCGGGCACCCCCGCATTTATTACGGCGAAGTCACCGATACCGACGTGATGGCACCTACCAAAGTTAAAGAATTCGACTACCCCAGCGGTGAAGACAATGTTTACAATACATACAGTGGTAAAGGCGGAATTGCCATAGACTCTCTGTGGAGACGCTGGTTATTTGCTAATTATCTCAAAAATTGGCAAATAGCTTTCACCCGCAACTTTACACCAAAAACTAAGTTGTTGTACCGCCGAAACATTAACAAAAGAGTACGGGCTATTGCTCCTTTTTTGCGCTACGATTCAGACCCCTACTTAGTAGTAGTCAACCCCCAGATTGGTTCAAGTAATTTACGAGAACAAGCACCCAAGAAAACAACCAAAAATATCCAGTCTTCCCCCTCGCTCAATCAGAATTATCCCAACTACCTTTACTGGATTGTCGATGCCTACACTACCAGCGATCGTTATCCCTATTCCGATCCCGGAAAAAATGAATTTAACTATATCCGCAACTCGGTAAAAATAGTCATTGATGCCTACAACGGCTCTGTAGACTTCTACGTTACCAACCCCTCAGACCCGATAGTCAACAGTTGGATGGCTATTTTTCCAGGACTCTTCAAACCTCTTGACAAAATGCCTCCGGCTCTCCGCAAACATCTCAGATACCCAGCAGATTTATTGAGCGTTCAATCCGAACGCTTGTTAACCTATCACATGGAAGACCCTCAAGTATTTTACAATCGAGAGGATTTATGGCGAATTCCCAATGAAATTTACGGCAGCCAACAGCAACCAGTAGCACCCTATTATCTAATTACGAAACTGCCCACAGAAAAATCAGAAGAATTTATTTTGTTACTACCCTTTACCCCGGTCGGTAGGAACAATTTAATTGCTTGGATTGCGGGGCGATCCGATGAGGGCGATTACGGAAAATTGCTACTGTACCAATTTCCCAAACAGCGATTAGTTTATGGTCCAGAACAAATAGAAGCTTTAATCAACCAAGAGCCAGTTATTTCCGAACAAATATCTCTGTGGAATCGCCAAGGTTCAAAAGCAATTCAAGGAAATTTATTAGTAATTCCCATCGAACAATCTTTACTGTACGTGGAACCTCTATACTTAGAAGCCGAGCGCAATAGTTTGCCCACTTTAGTAAGAGTCATTGTTGCCTACGAAAACCGCATTGTCATGGCAGAAAATCTGGACGCAGCGCTGAAAGCACTATTTCAGCCTCAAGCTATCAATAAACCCGCCATCGTCCGTCCTGTAGAAGGAGCAACACCGGCTTTAAACTAATACTATTAGCAGTTTAATTCAAATTCTCTTGAGGAGCAGCCTTGATATCCTGCCACCAAACATAGACATAGGGCCATATCAATTTTTCATCTCCAACAGCATCTACTTTCACTGTCACTTCATAACGGCCAATATGCGTGAGTTCCCCAAGTTTGCCATTCCACTGTAACCGATCGGGATTATCAGTGCGAATTTCTACCCTTTGATTCAAAAGTGGCAGCATCTGCTGGGAAGAACCATAAAACGGATTTTTGCCTTTCAGGATATAGCCACCAATCAAAAATAAATACATTAAAGCCATAAAAAATAGCGTACACAAACCCAGAATTAACAGTATTTTTTGTGGCGAAAAACGGCTATAAATACTGGTAATTCCTAGAATAAGAGTTACGAAAAATAAAAAACTTGGCAGCACCAGGGAATCTTCCAGAAACACCATACCAAACAAGATCGCCACTAACTGACAAACCAATAATCCACTCGCCCTAGTCCACAGATTTAGCAACGATGAAGACAGCAGCCAATATATTACTGTAGTAAGTGCTGTACCAAGAGCAATCATCATTCCTATTACCCAAACCGGTACCGCATAATCGTACTCTCTGAAGGGAAGAAGAATAAAAAATATTACAGCACATACAAAGCCAGCGGAAACTAATCCCAATCCACTTAATATATCATTCCACTTGAGCATTATTGAAACATCACTACATCTAGCCTGCATCTACGGTCAAAAAATCTCACTTTACGCAACTCTCCTATCGGTGATTGAGTGGGTGCTTAACTATTTGCTGCGGTCAGGATATGATTTACCGAGGATCGATCGACCTCACAAATTGCTGCAACGGCTTTGGTAGGGCTGGAACAAAAGTCTTTCTAAAACCTTTAACATCAAACACCCGCCACAAAATACCCACCGCTACCATCAAGAAAAATAAGGCTCCCAAAAAATTGATCGTGTTAGAAATAAAACTGTCACCCTTTTTTTTGGGAGCAGTAATGTGTTTCATGCGATAGACAGCCGGCGCCATTTCTCTCGGTTCCTCCCGACTGCGAGGCGGCTTTCTCGGACGCGAACTGGAAGTAAGATTTTCAGTAAAAGGCGTTTTATTCGTTTTAACATAACTGCTAGCCGACTTCATTTCAAAATTGCTGCGCGTCCCCGTTAATTTACTAGCTGAAGACCCAGCTTGGTTGATACTATTTTCCTCAATTCTACTGCGGCTCCGCTGATTTGATTTGCGTTCGGCAAGGGTTCGCATCAAACTTTGTAATTGTTGAGTTGCCGCCGCTGGACGTTCCCCCTTCCTGGCCCAATTTAACATCATGGCCCCGGTAATGCCACAGAGATTTGTACTTCCTACAGAAGCTATTCGTTTGAGTAGAGGCTGGGTGTTGGAAACAAACACTACGAGTGCGTCTGGGTGTTCCTGAGCTAAACCGTAAACGCACTGAGCCGTTGCAACGACTAGCATTGCTTGTGTGCTTTGATTTTTAATCGAAGGTTCTAGGGATCTGTGCGTTTCTTGAGCATCAGTTACAATCCAGCCACTGTCTGCAAAAAAGCGCATAAACTCCCTAGCTACTTGCTCTTGAGATTTTTCTACTGCTTTCCCTGTCAAATAATCTATTTCGTCATATACTACTTCCGGGAGATAGCAACTTCCCACTTTGGCATATTCTTGCCACACTTGGGTTCTGCCAGCCATCAAAACATCTGCATCAAAAGTTACCAATACAGGAGGAAGTTGATTAGCCATAACTTTACCCTAGATGCTTAGATAAGTGATTTTTACTCGATACATTAAGTTTAAACCAATTGTGAGATTTTCCATTAGTTGATACTCCCCACTGATGAATCAGGGGGATTCTTGACTAAGACCACAAAGGGACTTTCAAAGGCGTTATCAAAGCACCTCTACTGACTCCCGTGAACTACGCACCAAGCTTGTTTAATTGCCCAGTCTTTACCTTGTATTGGGATTTTAAGTTGAACTTGACCTAGTTGCCAATACCTAAACGCCCAGCTAAAGCTGGAGTCCACGGCAAAAGTATAGCAATCATCAGAAACAAAGCCAACAAACCCAATGCTGCGCGAGCGTCGTCAGGTTCAGTTAGCTCGTTGAGGGATGGCCGCTCTAAATTCCGCTGTAAAATCAGAATCACCAGCGCCCAATACAGGGCTAAAGGATTAACTAAAGAAGCGATCGCTAATACCCCAAAAGTCACCAAAGTCGCGCGATTAGCAGTTTTCCTGCCGTAGATTGCTTGGACGATTCTACCGCCATCCAACTGTCCGGCTGGCATCAAATTAATCGCTGTAATCACCAAGCCCAACCAACCGATAACCACCAGAGGATGAACGTCCACAAGCTGCTGCTGCAAAGCGGAACCCAAAACCACTTTTGCCAAAGTTCCTACTAAAACCGAACCCTTAAAGAATTCTGCGGGAATTTGAAACAAACTGCCGGGGTGAGAAAGTAGCAAACCGACTGCCAGCATCAATAGAGCAACTATTCCCCCGGCTGCTTCCCCCGCCATGGAGATGTCAAATAGCACTTTGCGGTTAGGTAGCAGGGACTCAAAACGATCGATCGCCCCAAAAGAACCTATTTGCCAAGTTGGTATAAAAAATGGCCAACTCAAGTTAATCTGATACCGATTTGCTACGACTCGGCGAGCAATTTCACGAGAGCCTAAAACCGCCCAAATTCCTGCTGCAATGGGTAAAACTTCTGGGTATCTCGCTGGCGAACTAAAGAAGTCAAAACCCCGGAGCAATCCACTGGTTTCTAATGTAGTAGCAATTGTTGCTACGAGCAGCACCACTGCTAGGATTTTTTGAGATAGGGTACTTGGCTGGGGGTCGTTGTCGCTGGGTAGGACGATAACTACCGGTTTGTCGTCTTGATTTTCTACTAAAAACAGTCGGTAGCGCGAACCCAGTCTGGCTTGTAAACTTGCCGACAACCGCGAGTGTACTTGTTCTGGATCTCCCCGCAGATTCCCTTTTAAAATCAACCCGTCTTGATAGGGAATTGTTTCTGTGGCAAAGAAAGTATCGATGCCAAAGATACCTTGAATTGCTTTTAAGTCTTCGGCGGGAACCGGAATGATTTCTAATGGATTAGTGTTGGGGGATGAGGTTACAGTTTTAACTGGTTGTGTGGGGAGGTCCGGCGGGGACTCTGGGGCCAAATTGCCATCGTTGACCGACTTTTGTTCCCTAGCATCGGGAGTATCAGCGCGCGATCGTAACACTCTATCTCCCGCAGCCGATCGCAGTTCCCTGCCCAGATAAATGTACAATCCGGTTGATACTGCTAGCATCAACAATACCGCCACTAGATTTAGGTAAATGCCAGCAGAGAACAAACCAAAAAACAACAGCCAGGGAGTCATCAGCACTACTGACTGCAACCAAGCTAAAATCCCTAGTTTGCCTTCTTGTTTGGCGCGATAAAAACCCCTACCTAGGATTCCTACAGCAACTAATAGTAGGACAATAGTTGCCGTATTTTCCGATGTCATCATTGTTTCCATTCCTGTGGCTGGCGCTAATAGTATTAAATTTGGGGGAATATAAAATAAAGTTGCTGCGAACATATCCAAGTGTTTCATTCAATAACTAGCCAGATCAATAAGGATAACCTCAGAAGGGCACTCGCCGGACAACCTGTTTCTGCTATCTTCAGTTCAGTTGATTTAACTATTGACAATTAAACTTTTTTATGGTATTGCCATCGAAAAATTGTCCCATGATGGTCGATCGGGGTCCACCGATGGGGAATTAGGGGTTGGGTTCCGGCCGTCGCAGAATTTCCAGAGCCGGCCGACTTGCTCAATCAGTTGAAGGCGCGACGCAAAAAGTCTAAGGCTGACTTGACCGACGTGGAGATGTTCTTAGAAATACTTGGCTTGGAGAGTTAACCTGTGTCTACCGACAGGATGCCGGGATACTACCTGACCCAGATAGGCGGTGTTTCGCATTTGTTGTGCGAAACAAAATGCGAAACAAATGCGAAACAAATGCACAACAAACGCACAACAAATAAGGTTTGAGCCGCTCTCTACTTTTAGGCAAAGAACGGCTCAAAGCATTGCTGTGTAAAGGTTTTAGTTAATGGGTACGGCAGGACTCGAACCTGCGACTCGCTGCTTAGAAGGCAGCTACTCTATCCACCTGAGTTACGCACCCAAATCAAAAAAACAGAAATTTAGCTAGAATTTGGCTAACAGGAGTATTGTATCGTGACAGTGTGCGATCGGGCAAGTAAACATTTCATAAAAGTCTGAAAAGACCGCCAAGCCAATAGCATGATAGTTAATTTACAATAAAAGCCGATCGCAGGACAAGAACTGAGGTAAGGTGTAGAGATGAGTTGGAATGCAGCTCAAAAACAACCGATCCAAATCGTCCACCAATAGAAATACTGGTCACAGACTATTATCAAGCACAGCACCTCGGCCATGACAGGAGTCAAATCGCAGTGTCATGTTTATTCTGAAACGGCAGGATGTTGAAATCACCAATTTTCAACACCCAAAACGGGATCAGCAAATCCCTATTCTCAATTATCAGGGGCAGACGTTCCGCCTAATCAGCGCTTTCAACGGCAAACAAGCTGAAGACGCTAGAGCCTTGTGGCGGGACTTAACCGACAACAAAGGCAAAGCCTGCGTTCTGCTGGAAGAGCCGGATAGATATAGCGTCTGGGGAAAAGTTCGTCTAGACCAGCTTGTCGCTGAAGAAGCGACAGGTAATGACGCAGCAAAACCACCCCTGTTCGCACAGGGTTGTTTACTGCTTCTCCAAGCTGTTTACTTTGATGTAGAAGACCTCCTAGGGGCAAGGCAAGCCACATCGTTTCAGAAAGATATCGCCAAGGTATTTCAACAGGGAAACTTCCCCCAGGCAGACTCCCCTGATGCGATCAAAAATTGGCTCACCGTTAGCCCCTTAAAAGGTCTGAAGCTACCCCCTTGGCAAGAGCAGCATCTTAAGACATTGTTACAAGAGCTGCACCGCTTGGGGAAATCATATTTTGGCAATACCGACTTTGCTGAGGGAGTGAGGGACGTGCTGGAAGATATGCCAACACAGGAGCGCAATCAGTTTATCGATTGGCTCAAACAATCCGCCCTCAACAAATTGTGGATCGCAGGCTAAAAATTTTAGACAATTGCTTAGACAATTGGGAAATACTGAAGACCGGGATCTAAATGCGGCAAAAAATATCGAAGGATGGTTTGCGGGAATTTTGATTCCGATTCCTTCGGAGCGAACGGCAAGCTCTGCCGAGATTGCTTGTGGAGTAGACTAATTTCTCTTGAGTCATCTGGAGACTACAAAGCAAGAAGTAAACAGCAAGCCTGTTCAGTTAACCCTGTTAAGGATTTGCATAGGTTTTACAGAGCAGCTTAGACAATTGCAGTGTAGGCGGTAGGCGATATGTAGCTGGGATTGCCAACTTGTATTTGCGACCAAATTGTTAATTCGGTTTGGCTGCCACCTACTCTCTGGCAATTGAACTGCTAGTTAGGTCTTTTGGAATCCCTATGAGTAGCACTTCAGAAAAGTCATCTACATCTCCATCTTTATTGTCAGCTCAGACCCTAGTCATTCTAGGCATTGTCTGGGCTGTTATGGCGCTGCTGTTTTTTTTACTGTTCAGCGTTCCCCCCTCTCAAGAAGAGGGCTTGCCTCTTTGGTACTCGATCGGCACCTATGTTTTTGAATGCGGGGCCTACCTCGGAGCAGCAATAGTTTGTTTTAGAAACTGGAAAAGTCCTCACATGGCTAGCGGACGCAACGTCTGGCTGGGCATTGGTTTGGGGATGCTGTTCTACTTTATCGCAGGGGTGCTATTTGGCATTTGGGAGCTTTATTTTGAGGTCAGCCCCGATGTGTCCCCAGCAGATGCCTTCTATCTAGGCAGCTACGTGGTACTAATTGGCGGCATGGTGATAGCTGTTACCTCCAAACGGCTGAATCTAGAAATTTGGCAATGGGGTTTGTTATCGGCAATAGCTGCCTTGGGTATTGTGATAGCTATCTGGGTGGCAGCACCTGACTCTTGGAGAGCACAGCTAGGACTCGCACCAGCATCGACTCAGGAAGTAGTGACAGAAACTGCACCTGACTCAACTAAGTCAACAGCGAAAGCTCCTGCTTTGAAAAACTCGTCTACGTCACAGGCTAAAGGAGCGACATCCTCTGTGGCTAAGTCGGCACCAGAGGAGACAGAAGCAGCAGAAACTAAAGCTCCGGGATGGGTGATGGCACTAGACAAGCAACTGTCACCCTATGCCTATGCCATCAATCTGTTTTACATTGTGGGGGACGTTTTTCTACTGATTATTGCCACAGCATTGCTGCTGGCATTTTGGGGAGGACGTTTTTCTCAATCTTGGCGGATGATTGCTGCTGCAACTTTTTCGCTGTACATCGCAGATATGTACTTTAAATGGCGTGATACTCAGGCTGAGGGTAGTTATCAAAGTGGCAGTTTGCTGGAAGTATTTTTTGTTTTCAGCGCCATCTTGTTCGGCATAGGAGCTGTCCTAGAACATGATATCTCAACCCGTTCTCGCCAAAGCAGGCGCAGTAGGCGGGCTGCTTAAGGATTTGATATTTGAGGATTGTTGGCAAACTTTTTGGATACAAAAGCTTTGTAGCCGTGGCCAACATTTCTCAGATTCAAATTAACCAACAACCGAAATTCAGAGTTGGTTGACCTTTAGCCTGCCCTTGAACAAGTCTTTTTGCTGGAAAACTTGGCATGACGCCCACTAAACTCTCCGATTCAGATAAACGCGAAATCATCAGGCTGTACCGACAGTCGGACGAGAATACTATCACTCTGGCAAAGCACTACGGGGTCAGCAGTTCTACAGTCAGACGCATCCTTCAGAGTGCTTTGTCTGAGCGGGAATACGAATCTTTAGTCCAGCAAAAACAAAAGCGTTTACCCGATCGCCCAATTATTTCTCAAGATACCCCAATGAAAGTGGACTCGTCCTCCTCTGTAAGTGACTCCTATCCTTTATCTCCAAGTGTTGCCCCATCAATACCCACCAATTTGAGACAGAGAATCCCACAGCCCTCTTTATCAGCCTCCTCCCCAGTTGCTGAGATCGCGGAGCAAGGTCATCTTTACTCAGATGTGGATGTTGCTGGCGCATCGGAAGTCAGGCACCAGAATCGTGTCGATCGCAGTGACTACGTGGATCTGACTGGGGAATTAAAGGTAATAGTGCCAGCAGAAGGACTTCTCGGAGGTGAAGATTTTAGGGATTTCGACGAGGATGAGGATGATTTAGATGAGGATGATTTAGATGATGATTTAGATGACTTCGATGGTGAGGATGTCGATGAGGATGACTCTCTGTTAGAAGCAAGTTTGCTGGGTTTGCGATCGTCCGGTGACTTTCTCCAGCTTCGGGGAAACACCCTGATTCAAATTTTACCTTTTAGCCTCGCGCCTCTTCCCAAAATTTGTTATTTGGTAGTCGATCGATCTGGGGAATTAATCACTAGACCCTTGAAAGCTTTTGGCGAACTGGGTCAAATTCCTCCCCAAGAATTTCGCGAGAAAACTTTGTCCGTTTTTGACAACCACCGAGTAGCTAGGCGATTTGCTACTCGCCATCAAAGAGTTTTTAAGATTCCTGATGGCAAGATGCTACAAAAAACAGCACCTTATTTGCAAGCTAAGGGAATTACGAGGCTGTTAATTGACGGTCAGGTTTACTGCTTAGTTGAGCCTTTATAATTCGATCCCAAGTTATCAGATATCTTCCTCTAGTTCGGCTCTGTCAGTAACTGGTTCTGAAGCCGAAAGCATCCATAGCGGTTGGAGAATTGCACCTCCTAGGAGTCCCACACTCAGGCTGATAGCTAAGACTACTCCTACGGGCATTGGTATGGATTGGAACAAGGTAAAGTTTAGGGATACTGGGGTGGCGTTTTGGACTGAGATAATACCGATCGCGCTGACCAAAATTGCTAGTAAAAAACTAATGGCGATTAAAGGAATTGTTTTCATATAACGGTTGATATCGTTTCCGGTTGCATGGAAATTATTTAACCACAGAGAACGCAGAGAACACAGAGGGAGATCGGAGAGATGAATACAGGACGATGCTACCGGATTGGATATGACAAATTTATAATTAAGCTAATACACTTGCTTTATAATCGAAATCTGTGTCAAATTTTTATTTTTGCCCCTATTAAATTACTAAATAATATACCACAAGAGATTCGGAAAAGTCAAGGGAATATCCGAAATTTTGAGGTTGATTTTTGTAGAAAAACTGGTTTATGCTTCAATATCTCAGACCAGAGAGCGACGTTTTTTCAAATAAACCGGGTTTTTTGTCTCTAGGACTGTTTGTAAAAAACCCGGTTTCTAGTACCCCATGCGTAAGTCCTCAATTAGTAAAGTGTGTAGCACACCTTGCAGCTATAGTTATTACCTAAATCCTCTCGTTCTCAAACCCCAGGGGTAAGGGGTCTGGGTTGAAAGAAATTGAAGTTTAAACAGGTTCTAACTCAGAAATTACCTGTTTCATGTGGGCGGCGATTTTGGCTTCTTTTTCCACAGAATTTGTTTCCATGTAAACGCGCATCAACGGTTCAGTCCCCGAAGGTCTCAAAAGTATCCAGCCACCATCTTCAAGATAGAGTTTAATTCCGTCTTTGCGGCCGATTTCCTTGACGCCAATACCAGCTACTTCCGAGGGTGGGTTATTAGTGAAAAAGGCTAAAACGGCTGCTTTGTGGGCATCATCGAGGTGCAAGTCAAGACGTTGGTTGTACAAGGGGCCGTCGGCTTCGCGGATGGCTTCTTCCACTAGCTGAGAAAGGGGTTTTCCTTCGTAGGCGATCGCCTCTGCGACCAGCATATCAGCCAAAATCCCATCTTTTTCGGGGATGTGCCCCAACACGCTCAAACCGCCGGATTCTTCGCCGCCGATGAGTACCGCTGTTTCTCGCATTTTTTGGCCGATATATTTAAAACCCACGGCGGTTTCGTAGATTTTTAAACCGTACTTGGCGGCCATATTGTCTAGCAAGTGGGTAGTGGCGACGGTACGGACGATCGCCCCTGTTAGGCCTTTATTTTTCACCAAGTGACGCGCTAGCAGCAACAGGACAGTATTTGGAGTCAAGACATTGCCTAACTCGTCCACAATCCCAAAGCGATCGCTATCGCCATCTGTGGCCAAGCCCAAATCCGCGGCATCTTTCTTAACAGCTTCTACTAACTCAACCAACTGTTCGCCCTTGGGTTCCGGCATTCCGCCGCCAAACAGCACGTCGCGGTAGGTGTGAAAACTTTCTAAATCACAGCCGCAGTGTTCCAAAACCTCGTCTAGATAGCCACGAGAAGTCGAATAGAGGGCATCGTACTTGACTTTTAATTTAGCCGATCGAATCCGTTCTACATCGATCGAGGTATACAGAAACTTGAGATATTCGGGTTTGGGATCGAAACTTGAAATTTTATCGTTGTGGCTGCCTTTGGCTGGGGCATCAGACGCACCAGCAATATTTGCCACAATTGTATCGGTAATTTCCGGGGTGGCCGGGCCTGCGTAGTCGGGGATGTATTTGATGCCGCAGTAAGGTGCGGGGTTGTGTGAAGCCGTGAACATCAGGGCTCCGGCGGAGTTTAAGTGCTTGGCGCTGTAGGCAATAACTGGTGTGGGGCAATCGCGATCGACCAGTTTCACTGTCCACCCCAAATCTGCCAGTACCTCCGATGCAGTGCGGGCAAACTCGTCTGCCAGAAAGCGGGTATCGTATGATACTAGCACTGGGCGGTCTTTGGTGTAAGCGGTTTCGAGATAACTGGCGATCGCCCGCGTCACTTTACGCACGTTAGCAAAAGTAAAGTCATGGGCAATCAGTCCCCGCCACCCGTCTGTTCCGAACTTGATTTCCGTTGAATTGCTGGTACTGCTCATGTTCGCCACTCCTTTTGATTTTATCTGTAATTAATCGTACTAGAAGGCTATGCTATCGAGGCCGATCGCCCGTGTACTTTTCCTACCCAGCGAGTACCTAGCTACTATAAGCTGCTACGCATCCTTATTTTCGATCGCCTCGGAAAGATGGCATCTGGACGCACGGGGGTGAAAAACCCGGTTGCTTCCTCAATATTTATCAAAAAAACGACTATTTTGGGAAGAAACCAGATTTTGTGCATCCAGGACTATTTAACAAACTTGCAACTATTTCTCGATCGCACAAATCTGATTTAAATTAATAATTTAAGTTTTTCTTTATAATAGTAGAGTCGCAAATATGTTATGAGGATAATGGGGAATTGGGAATGGCAATTCTCTATTTAAAATTCCAAGCGGCAATTGCTAAACATCCCCAACCGATAAGATAAGCAACTCCTCCCAAGGGAGTAATTGCGCCCAGTAATTTGATGTTAGTTAGACTGAGGGCGTACAAACTGCCTGAAAAGATTACTGTACCGACAATAAAAGCCCATCCAGAAACTGCAAGAAAGGTTTGAGATGCCTCGGCACGGCTCAAGATTAATGCCACCAGTAATAAAGCCAGCGCGTGATACATTTGATAGCGGGAACCTGTCTCAAAAATTTCTAAAGATCGATCGCTTAACTTGTCTTTTAAAGCGTGAGAGGCAAAAGCGCCACCAGCGACGGATAAACCTCCAAATAGGGCTGCGGTGGCGAGGAAGATGCGCGTTAAGATTAGTGATGACATAATTCAATCAAAAATTGCTGTTTATTTAATTTTAGGGTGCTGTGGGGATGGTCGATCGGGAAATCAGGTAAACCACGGAGTTTCCAGGACTAGGAGTGCTTCCAGGGGTGTTTGAGGGGCTTTTCCCCCATCATCCCAAAATTCTGGCTAAATTAAAGAAGTGTAAAAACTACTGCACTACCAAGGAGATATCTATGCCTCGCGTCAGAGCACCAGAATTCCCGACGAATTACCCATGGTTAAACACCGACAAACCCCTCTCCCTCGAATCCCTCAAAGGCCGCGTCGTCATCCTTGACTTCTGGACATACTGCTGCATCAATTGCTTGCACGTCCTCCCCGACTTAAAATATCTGGAACAAAAATACCCTGATTCCCTCACAGTTATCGGCGTTCATTCTGCCAAATTTGATAATGAAAAGGAAGTGGAAAATATCCGCCAAGCTATCCTCCGCTACGATATTGAACATCCCGTAATTGTAGACAGCGAGATGACAATTTGGCAGAATTATGCTGTGCGTGCTTGGCCGACTTTAATGGTAATCGATCCAGAAAGTTATGTCATCGGTTACGTTTCTGGTGAAGGTAATAGAGCAGCACTTGATGAGTTAGTTGGCAAATTAATTGAGGAATACAAAGAGAAAAATGCCATCAACTTTGAATCCCTCAGTTTCAGCTTAGAAAAACAGCGCAAACCTCTGTCCACACCTCTGGCTTTTCCTGGTAAAGTGCTGGCATTTGCAATTACGGCAACTGAGGCAAAACAGCTTCATCAACATGAGGCTCTTTTGGGAGAAATGACGGAGGATAGTGAATGTCTAGACGAAATTATAGAACCAGGACCTGCGAATTCTGTCATACAAAGCTTAGTCGGTTCTTGCTTGTTTATTGCCGATTCAGGACACCATAGGATTGTGGTCAGCACCATCGAAGGTGAAGTTCTGCACGTCATCGGTACTGGGAAACCGGGTTTAACTGATGGTAACTTTGAAGAAGCTGAGTTTTTTGCTCCCCAAGGAATGGCTTTTGATGCAGAAAGTCAGATTCTTTATGTTGCTGATACGGAAAATCACGCTCTCAGAACAATTGATTTTACTACTGGTCAAGTCCAAACTATTGCTGGTAACGGTGAACAAAGTCACGAAATTGTACCGCAGAGTGGTAAGGCTTTAGAAATAAAGTTGAATTCGCCTTGGGATTTGGAAAGAGTTGGACATAGGCTGTTTATTGCAATGGCGGGCTCGCACCAAATTTGGGAAATGAATTTAGATACGGGAATTATTGGTACTTATGCGGGTAATGGGCGAGAATCCTGTGTTGATGGGAATCTGGCAGAATCTGCTTTTTCTCAGCCCAGTGGGCTGGCTACGGATCGATTGGAGTTGTTTGTTGCTGATAGCGAAATTAGTTCGATTAGGGCGATCGGCATTGATGAAAATCCACAAGTGCGAACTGTCTGTGGTAGTGGTGACTTGTTTGGTTTTGGCGATCTAGATGGTCGTGCTGATGAGGTAAGATTGCAGCACTGTTTGGGTGTGGAATACGCTCAAAATTATCTTTGGATTGCTGATACTTACAATCACAAAATTAAGCGCATAGACCACCGGAGCGGAATATGCAGAACTATGATAGGAGATGGTACTGCCGGTCATGTTGATGGTCAAGGTATCAGTGTTCGCTTGTTTGAACCTTCAGGATTAAGTGCGATCGGACCTCATTTGTTTATTGCTGATACAAATAATCATGCTATTCGTTTAGTTGAGTTAAATACTCTGGAAGTAAAAACTTTGGATTTCCCAGGTTTGTGTGCTCCTGATGTTTGTGTTCCCTGACGGTGTTACGCTGTACAACCCTGGACAAACAGGGCATACGCGATAGCAATACTCTCACTATTGATAGAGAGAGCAAAGGAGCCGTCCCTCAAAGCTCGAATCATAATGTTTCGAGCGCCGCCCCAATCTCGGTCGTGTTCGTGACCGCAGTTGGGGCATTTAAATGTT
>NZ_JBGJZU010000077.1:0-30040 GCF_041354475.1 Microcoleus sp. | reverse complement strand
GAGTGCCAACATTGATACTTATTTTACCAGTTACAGACAGCGATTGCGACAAGAACACCGTGTTTTTTGGACCTGATGTCTTTAATGTCAGGAAAAGTCTATGAAACTGCCGTTTAGTATCATCTCTTTGCGCTCTGATTTAGTGTTTTGATAGTCAACCGTCAACTGTGCCAAAAGCTGCACAATAATATCTTGCTGAATCGCTAACTTGTTTTGAACTTGTGTCATATTTCTATCGCTTTTTATCTCAAATCCGCTCTTCATCGGAATGATTATTAGCCTAAATTAGGACACGGCAGTGCCCATTGGTGTCAACTTAAGGCTGAAAGCCCGCCAAGTCCGTTAGTCATCCCACAAGTCCGCCAGGGGTTAAAACCCCTGTCTAATAGAAGACAGTCGGTTGAAACCGACGGTCGATTTGCCCCAAACCAATATACATCAACTAACTCTTCAGTCCTCTTTGAGAGGACTTTCGCTATAAGACAGGGGTTTAAACCCCTGTCTGACTATCGGTTTGACCTTAAGTTGACACCAATGGGCAGTGCCGTTTCTCTACAAGAAATCTGCGGTTAAATCATTCCGATCCAATCAGAATTGATATTACCCCTTAACAACCGCCCACTGAGTCACCGGTGCAAGCGGCTTCCAACCCTGAAAAGAACCGATCGCACCAACCCGCTGAATCCCAATTCTAATCAGTTCCCCACCGTGCAAAGAATGCCATTGCAAAACTTTCAATTCGCTCTCAATTGTCACCGCATTCACCACCAAACGCCCGCCCTTATCCAAAGCATTCCAACAGTTGTCCAGTAAAGCTTCTGCGGTGACACCGCCACCGATGAAAATAGCATCTGGTTGAGGCAAATTTGCCAAAGCTGATGGCGCTTCTCCCGCCACAATTTGAAGTTCCGAAACACCCAAATTAGAGGCATTTTCAGCGATGTATTGCAGTCGAGTAGGATGGCGTTCGATCGCGATCGCCCGACAACCCCGATGACTCCGCATCCATTCAATGGCGATCGAGCCACAACCCGCACCCACATCCCACAGCAACTCACCCGGAATTGGCGCTAACGTTGACAGAGTAACCGCTCGAATCTCCCGCTTGGTAAGTTGTCCATCGTGCAAATAAGCAGCATCTGGTAAACCGGAAGTGCGAGGGAAAATTAGAGTTTCGCGATCGGCTGCAACTACAATCGCGATCGCATTCAAATCAGCCAAATCCGGCACATTCCAGGCTGCTGCGACCCCCTCGCTCCGCCGTTCCGAAGCCGCTCCCATCCGCTCGAACACCGTCATCAAACTGCTACCAAACCCCCGCTGTGTCAACAATTCAGCAACCTTTCCCGGAGTGTGTCGATCGGCACTTAAAACTAACAACCGCGCCCCCGGATATAGAGAAAGGGCGATGGAGGCTACTGGGCGGTTTGTCAAACTGAAAGTCTCAACCGCATCCAAAGCCCAACCCAGACGGGCGCAGATGAGACTGAAGGCTGATGCTGCGGGAATTATCATCATTTCGGCGATCGGAATCCGGCGCGACAGGGTGACACCAATCCCGTGACACATCGGATCGCCACTAGCTAGCACGCAAATCGACTCTCCCTGGCGACGGATAATCTCATCGACTGTGGCTTGTAAAGGTGAAGCCCAGAGTAATTTTTCCCTGGTGTCGTCGGTGGGTAGCATGGCTAGGTGACGGGCACCGCCGACAACAACTCGAGCGCGATCGAGCAGGGTACGGGCGATCGAACTCAATCCCGATAATCCATCTTCCCCAATCCCCACCACCGAAAGCCATTTGTCTACCATCAGCCCTACTCCTGCAATTTTTGCCACTCAGCATGAATCTATTTCCAGCATATTGGACAACAGCCAGTTGACTAATTGACTACAGCTAAAAACTAAATCGCCTGGTTGGCAACTTCCTTGATACAAGCTTTCCAGCCATTTCAGCATTTAGGTAAGTCACCAAAGACAAGCCACATAGAAAAAGTGACACTTTTAGTTGTTTAGTAATTCGTCTTTTTCCCTAAAGTTTAAGTAGAGGCAAACAAAACACCTAAAACGTTCAGCCTTTTATTTATATTACTTACAACGGGGTCTTTACTATGAAATACCTAAATATTTTAACCTTAATGTTTTTCTGGACTACTCTCAGCATCACCTCTCCAGTTAAACCCGATGAATTGCCAGCCTTTACTAATTCTAATAATGTGAATTCTCAGGAACAAATTTTAACTCCTAGAAATATCGAGGGAGAAACTCAGCCGACGGAATATCAACAAGATACAATGATGTTTGGAGATATTTTACCTGTGGCTACCTTTGGTTTGTCATTGGTTTGTTTTTGTTTTAACTCCCCTACGGAACCTGATTGAAAACTAGGCGATTTTTCATTACTCAAGGCAATTAGGCGAGGGGGAATTTGTTAAGAAAATTGAGGGTTTTGGTTTTGGGGTGCAAAAATGTGATACCTTTTTTAAACCTGAAAGCGGGAAAGTCCGGTGCAATTCCGGCGCTGTGCCGCAACTGTGAAAGTCAGAATGCCGCTTTCAGGAGTGTCAATTGAGATTCCCTGCGTCGCACGGGGAGGAGTTTCTTTGTTAGTTTTGAATGAATTACCGACTTGTCCGGGCTTATTTTCTGGTTCCAGAGCCAGAGATGGAATATTATCGAGGATGCGGATTCCGGGGGGAATTTTAAATGTAGCGCAGTGTGGGGCGATCGCGGATTTAGTCGATCGATACGGTACGGGCTACGTGCAAGTAACAAATCGCGCGAATTTGCAAATCCGAAACTTGAACTCGGCAATTTCTGCTGAAGTCTGGCAGAATTTGCAAGCATTGGGATTAGCATCTCGCTTAGTTGAAATTGACCCGATTCGCAATATTATGGCCAGTCCGACAGTGGGTATCGATCGCCAGCAATTACTCGATACTCGCCCGCTAGTTAAAGATTGGGATGATTATCTGCAAACCCATCTCGAACTTGCGGAACTTTCGCCTAAATTCAGTGTCGGTTTTGACGGCGGAGAATCGGTTTCGATCCGCGCTATTCGCAACGATATTTTATTAGCAGCAGAAAGGCGATCTGCTGATTCAAAAATCGTGCTGCGGCTGTATTTAAACGGCGACACAGGGATTATAATTCAAGAATCGCAATGTATTTCATTATTAGCAGCCATCGCTAGCGTTTATCTTCAATACACAAAAAATAAGCCTCGAATTGAAGGTAAAAAACCGCGTTTACGTCACCTGCTGGCAGATTGGGGTGTGGAAAAATATCTCGAACAGATACAGCATAATTTACCTTTTGTATTGCAGCAAAGCTCGATCGCTCCGTCTGAAAAGTCGATCGCCCGTTACCAGCATCTCGGCATTCACCCCCAGCAACAATCCGGTTTTTCCTACATCGGCATCGCCCTGCCGCTAGGCTGGCTAAAATCGCAGCAATTGCGAGATTTGGCAAATTCAGCCCAAAACTTCGGCGGAGGCACTCTGAGGCTCACGCCTTGGCAAAATCTGTTGATTTCTGACATCCCGAACCACCGCCTTAGCGAACTCGAAAAGTCGATCGCCCGTTTGGGATTGCACTCATCCGGAACCAATCTAGACTCATGTTTAGTTGCTTGTGCCGGCAACACTGGCTGTGCATCGGCGATGACAGATACCCAAAGTCACGCCCTAGCAATGGTGCAGGATTTAGGGCAAAAATTAAAGATCGATCGCCCAATTAACATTCATTTCAGCGGCTGCGAAAAATCCTGCGCCCAACATTCTCCCATTGATATAACGTTAGTGGGAATTCAGATGAGGCAGGGAAAGGAGACGATCGCAGGTTACGACATTTACGCAGGTAAAACAGACTCACCCTTTGGGCGACAAATTTTCCAGGGCGTGAGTGTGGATCAGATATCGAGTTCGATCGCCCAAATGCTACGAATATATCAACAATTGCGATCGCCAGACGAATCCTTGGGCGAATTTGTAGATCGAAGTGCGATCGACCAATTGCAGCAATTGCTTAACCCCAAAAAACCAAACCACAAGTGAACCTCTTTCTTCCTCTTTCTTCCTTCGCGCCCTTAGCGCCTTCGCGGTTCATTCAAAAAAGATCCAGTTTTAAATAATGCTTGACTATATTAAAGACGGAACAGAAATCTACACCAAATCCTTGGGCGAATTTGTAGATCGAAGTGCGATCGACCAATTGCAGCAATGGTTTAAGAGCGAGTCCGGTTAATCAATTTCCAGTTTCCGGCTTGAGTCTGCTCGATCGGCTTTTACCAATAGTCCTAGACGCAAAAAACCCGGTTTCTCTGAAAAATCGTCGATAGATCCGAGATATATTGACGCAGAAACCGGGTTTTTGGCCGCGCGTCCCTAAAATCCTTCTAACGCGCTATTATTGACACAAATATGGTGCGTTTTGACTTCGCGTTAATTTTTCGCAAAAAAATCAATATGCTCTCCATTCCAGGCGTAGCCGTTGTAACACTTCTCTATGAAAGTGCCAACTCCCTCGTTTACCGGGCCATTCGGGAAGCAGATAACCAGCCACTTATCCTCAAACTTCTCAAAGACAGTTACCCCACACCTCAAGAATTGGTGCGCTACCGCACCGAATACCGCATTACCCGAAAGTTGAAAGAGGCGGGAGTCGTGCAAGTTTATGACTTGCAAAAATACCAAAACACCCTCGTGATGTTTCTGGAGGACTTTGGCGGCGAATCCTTGAAAATATGGATGCAGCAGCGCAAGTTTAACCTAAAGGAGTTTCTGCAAATTGCGATCGCCACCACTGAAACTTTAGGAAAAATTCACGCGGCAAATATTATACACAAAGATATTAACCCCTCAAATATTGTTTACAACCCAAAAACGGAACAATTAAAAATTATTGACTTTGGCATTTCCACTCAGCTAAGCAGAGAAACACCGACTCTGAAAAACCCAGGCATTCTGGAAGGAACCCTCGCTTACATCTCACCAGAACAAACCGGGAGAATGAATCGTACTCTCGATTACCGGGCTGATTTTTACTCCCTCGGTGTCACATTTTACGAATTGCTGACAGGAAAACTGCCTTTCGAGACAGAAGATGCTTTAGAGTTAGTTCACTGCCATATTGCCAGACAGCCAGTTACCCCCCAGGAAATCGAGCCAAATATTCCTCTGATTATCTCCCAAATAGTTATTAAATTGATGGCGAAAAATGCCGAAAATCGCTATCAAACTGCATTAGGATTGAAGCACGATCTAGAAAATTGTCTCGTTCAATTACAAGCAACGGGTAACATTGAGCAGTTTGCCTTGGGAAAGCGGGATATTACAGACCGTTTCTCGATCCCAGAAAAGCTCTACGGCAGAGAAACTGAAGTTTCCAATCTATTAGCAGCCTTTGAACGAGTTGCATCAGGACGATCCCCCCAACCCCCCTTATTAAGGGGGGCTTCATCCGACTCCCCCCTGAGTAGGGGCGGTGGATGGTGCGTGCCCGCCCTAGGGGAGGAAGCGAATTTATCCGGCAGTGAACTGATGCTAGTCTCTGGCTTCTCTGGGATTGGTAAAACCGCATTAGTAAACGAAGTTCATAAGCCGATCGCCAAAGAACAGGGCTATTTTATTAAAGGCAAATACGACCAATTTCAGCGCAATATTCCTTTCTCAGCGTTTGTCCAAGCTTTTCGGGATTTAATGGGGCAATTATTATCAGAATCGGATGCTCAATTACAAATATGGAAAACCAAGATGCTCACCGCAGTAGGCAATAATGGGCAAGTCTTAATTGAGGTGATTCCTGAATTAGAACGCATCCTTGGCGCTCAACATCCAGCAATAGAATTATCGGGGAGTGCAGCACAAAATCGCTTCAATTTGCTGATGCAGAATTTTGTGCAAGTATTTACCACCGCCGAACATCCCTTAGTGATATTTTTGGATGATTTGCAGTGGGCAGATTCGGCATCTTTGAAGTTGCTACAACTATTAATGGAGGATAGGGGGCATCTGTTAGTTTTGGGTGCTTATCGGGATAATGAAGTATCGCCTACTCATCCTTTTATGTTGACGGTAAATGAGATTATTAAGTCTGGGGCAGTGGTGAATACTATTATGTTACAACCATTGAGTTTAGCAGATCTGAATCAATTGGTAGCAGATACGTTGATTTGCGATTTATCTTTGGCTCAACCCTTGACAGAATTAGTCGCTCAAAAAACTCAGGGTAATCCCTTTTTCTCGACTCAATTTCTGAAGGCATTACATGATGATGGACTAATTACTTTTGACCCCCCTCAGTCCCCCCTTAGTAAGGGGGGAAGTACAGGGGAGTCCCCCCTTAGTAAGGGGGGAAGTACAGGGGAGTCCCCCCTTAGTCAGGGGGGAAGTAAAGGGGAGTCCCCCCTTAGTCAGGGGGGAAGTAAAGGGTATTGGCAGTGCGATATTGCTCAAGCTAGACTGACTCACGCCTCGGATGTAGTGGAGTTTATGGCGGCGCAATTGCAGAAGTTGCCCCAAGAAACTCAGGATGTTCTTAAGTTGGCGGCTTGTATTGGAGCGCAGTTTGATTTAGATACATTGGCAGTTGTCAGTGAAGAATTACCAGAAAAAACGGCATTATCACTCTGGAAAGCTTTGGAAGAAGAACTGATTTTACCGATTCACGAAAATTATAAATTTTTTATTCCAACAGAGGCTCAATTCAAGACTGATTCTATTTCCAATCCAACTTATCGCTTTCTACACGATCGCGTCCAGCAAGCGGCTTATTCATTGATTCCTGATGGCCAGAAACCAGCCACTCATCTCAAAGTTGGACAATTGCTGCTACAAAGTTCCTCAGAGATGGAAAGAGAGGAAAAACTGTTTGATATTGTCGAGCATTTGAATTTGGGGCAGGAGTTGATCGCCCAAGCAAATGAGCGGGAAGCCTTAGCTCAACTTAACTTAAAAGCTGGACAGAAAGCTAGAAATTCTACCGCTTACGCTGCGTCAAAAGTTTATTTGCAAATAGGAATTGAATTACTAACAGATAACTGTTGGCAAAGTCAATATGAATTGACGCTAAATCTTTATGTTACCGCTGCCGAAGTTGCTTATTTGAATGCTGACTTTGATGGTATGGCGCAGATAGCCGCAGAGGTTTTGCAAGCAGCCCGAACAATTTTAGACAAAGTTAAAACTTACGAAATTTTAATTACTGCCCAGACAGCTCAGAACAAGATGTTGGAGGCGATCGCAGTAGGCAGAGATGCACTGGCGCAATTGGGAGTTGAACTCCCTAACGAATCCGAACAAGTTAAGATAGATCTAGCGCTACAGAGCCTTACCAGACAACTCCAAGACAGAAGGATTGAGGAACTACTTAACTTGCCCGTAATGACCGATCTTCAGATTCAAGCAGCCATGCCAATATTAGGAATATTATGGTCGCCGATTATTCAAGCCATGCCGAGTTTAACGCCACTACTGAGCTCCACGATGGTGAGTTTATCGCTCCAGTTTGGGAATTCACCTGCATCGACGATGGGGTATTTGATTCACGGTGTGGTGCTATGTTCTTTTTTGGGAGATGTCAAAACTGGCTATGGCTTTGGTAAATTGGCACTGAATTTACTCGATCGGTTTAATGCACCGGAATTTAAGTCCCAAATTCTGGCTGTATTTAGTAGCTGGATTCAGCATCACCAACAAGCTCTCAGGGCAACGATACCAATCGGTAAAAATGGCTATATGGCTGGCATGGAAACTGGCGATTTTCTATACGCTGGCTACAACCTAACCGTTTGCTTTGAGGGCACTTTGTTTGGTGGGGTAGAAATAGATACTTGGGAAGCCGAACTAGCAGATTACAGTGCTGCATTCACCCAAGTGAAGCAATATTCTGCCCAGACTCTTTTGGATATGACGTGGCAGACGACGAAAAACTTCAGGGAAACCGTGAGTACACCGGATTGTCTAATCGGCCAGGTCTACGATGAAACGGTGATGATTCCCAAGTACCATCAGGACAATGTATTCACGGCGATTGCTATGGTATACACATATAAATTAATGCTTGCTTACTTCTTTGGTAATTATCCGGCCGCCCTAGGCCACATTGCCCAAGCCAAGCCGTATTTGATGTCAGTATCGGGATTGATTTTTTTCCCCATTTTCCATTTCTATGCCGCCCTGACACACTTAGCACTTTTTTCCACCTACCCAGAAATTGAGCAAACTGAAATTTTTGCCTTAGTGGAAACTCATCAAATCACTCTGCAACAGTGGGCGCAAAATGCTCCCATGAATCATCTGCATAAATGGTATTTGGTTGAGGCAGAACGGCAACGGGTGTTGGGCCATAAAGCAGATGCAATAGACTTGTACGATCGCGCTATCTCCCTCGCTCAAGAAAATCAATTTCTCAACGAAGAAGCCCTAGCCAATGAACTAGCCGCCAAGTTCTATCTAGAATGGGGCAAAGAAAAATTTGCCAAAATCTATATGATTGATGCCTATTATGGTTATGTCCAATGGGGAGCCACTGCTAAGGTAAAGGATTTAGAAACGCGATATCCCCAGTTATTGAATGTAACTCAACCGGGAAGGAAAAACACTCAAACTAGCGTATCCATGACAACCACGGGTTCGGGTAATCACGTAGATATCACCGCAGTCATGAAAGCTTCTCAGGCGATTTCCGGCGAAATATTGCTGGATAAGCTACTGTCTAGTTTGATGAAAATTTTGATTGAAAATGCAGGGGCGCAAAGGGGATATCTGATTTTGTCAAGCCAGGAACAACTGTTAATTGAAGCTGAAGGGACAACTGATGGTGCTAGCGTCACCGTCTTACAGTCAATCTTAGTTGATAATTGTCAAGAACTTTCCTCTGCGATTGTGAATTATGTGGCTCGCACTCAAGAAAGTGTGGTACTAGATGATGCTGTGAAAGAGGGACAATTTACTAACGATCTATATATCCAAAAGCATCAGCCTAAATCAATTTTATGTGTGCCGCTGATTAATCAATCTCAAATCGTTAGTATTGTTTATCTGGAAAATAATCTGACAGCAGGAGCTTTTACGCCAGAAAGAGTTGAACTATTAAAAGTATTATCTGGACAGGCGGCTATTTCGATTCAAAATTCTAAGCTTTATACAGAAGTACGCGAAAGTGAGAAGATGCTGGCTCAACTCAATAAAGCTTACGAGCGTTTCGTCCCCAGTCAATTCCTCCAGTTTTTAGATAAATCAAGCATCATTGATGTGCAATTGGGCGACCAAGTGCAGTTGGAAATGTCGGTGTTGTTTTCCGATATTCGCGACTTCACCACGCTTTCAGAAAGTATGACACCGGAGGATAATTTCCGATTTATCAATTCCTATCTCAGTCGCATGGAACCCGTAATTAATCAAAATAATGGGTTTATTGATAAATATATTGGCGATGCGATTATGGCGCTGTTTAGCGGCGATGCAAATAATGCCGTAAACGCGGGAATTGCCATGCTGTATCGCCTTGCTGAATACAATCAAAATCGTGCTAATTCTGGTTATGCCCCGATTCAGATTGGAATTGGGATTAATACGGGTTCTTTGATGCTGGGAACGGTGGGAGGACCAAATCGCATGGACGGGACAGTCATCAGTGATGCGGTGAATTTAGCTTCTCGCGTGGAGGGATTGACGAAAAATTATGGGGTGTCGCTGTTAATCACCCAGGAAACTTATTCGCGTTTAGAAAATCCATCGAAGTACGCAATCCGCAGCCTCGACACGGTAAAAGTCAAGGGAAAATCCGAAGCGGTGACGGTTTATGAGGTGTTTGATTGCGATCGCCCAGAAATTAAAGATGGTAAGTTAGCCACGCTGGAATTGTTTGCGGAAGCTTTGGCGATTTACTCCGAAGGGAAGTTTGCTGAAGCGGGGCGGCTGTTTGCAGAGTGTTGGCATCAGAATCAGGGCGATGGCGTTGCTAAAATTTATTGGGAACGCTGTCATTCTGCATTAGGGACTCGAAAAAAAATAAAAGACCAGCCAAACAATCTAAATTAATCAGAAAAGTCCAAAACCCGATCGGTACATTAATGATATGAGAGGGATAAGTAGGTAGGTACACAATTCCCAATTCCCAATTCCCAATTCCCAATTCCCAATTCCCAATTCCCAATTCCCAATTCCCAATTCCCAATTATTTTAATGCTTGACTACATCCGAGACGGAACAGAAATCTACACCAAATCCTTCGCCACAATTCGCGCCGAAGCAGACTTGTCAAACTTGCCCCCCGACTTAGAATCCGTCGCAGTGCGCCTGATACACAGTTGCGGCATGACAGATATTGTCGCAGACTTAGCAGCTTCCCCCGGTGCCGCCACCGCAGGGCGCAACGCCCTCGCCGCCGGCGCGCCCATCCTGTGCGATTCCCGCATGGTAGCCGAAGGCATCACCCGCAAGCGCCTCCCCGCCGACAATGCGGTGATTTGCACCCTCTGGCATCCCAGTGTCCCAGAATTAGCACTACAAATCGGCAATACTCGATCGGCCGCAGCCCTTGATTTGTGGCTAAATGATTTAGAAGGGGCGGTAGTGGCGATCGGAAATGCCCCGACTGCTTTGTTCCGACTGCTGGAAATGTTGGATGATGGAGCTCCCAAACCAAGTTTAATTCTGGGTTTCCCGGTAGGATTTGTGGGGGCGGCCGAATCTAAAGCGGAACTCGCTGCCAACAGTCGGGGTGTGCCGTTTATTACAGTGCACGGAAGGCGGGGTGGCAGTGCAATGGCAACGGCGGCAGTAAATGCGTTAGCGAAAAAGGACGAATTATGATTAAGACTACTGGTAAATTGTACGGTTTGGGTATTGGTCCTGGCGATCCAGAATTGATTACTTTGAAGGCTTATCGGATTTTGCGATCGGTCCCGGTGATTGCTTATCCAGCCATGGAAAATGGTAAGGTGTTGGCGCGGGCGATCGTCGCGGATTATTTACTACCAGAGCAAATAGAAATTCCGATGCCACTGCCTTTTAGTCCGACGCGATCGTCTCAACCTTACTATGATATTGCGGCCGAGAAAATTGCAGTCCATCTGGATCAAGGACGAGATGTGGCGGTGCTATGTGAGGGGGAACCTTTTCTCTACGGCAGTTTTATGTATCTATTTAATCGTTTGTCGGGAAGATTTACGACTGAAGTTGTGCCGGGAATTTCTTCGACAATGGCGAGTGCGGCGGCTTTGGGAGTGCCGCTGACTTACCGCAATGATGTGTTAAGTATTATGCCTGCGACGCTGGATGCTGAGGTTTTGCGCGATCGACTGGCGCTGGTTGATGCTGCTGTGATTATTAAGCTAGGCCGCCACTTTGCCAAAGTCAAGGATGTGTTGATTGAGTTGGGACAGTTCGATCGAGCATTATATATTGAACGAGCAACTATGCCAAATCAGCGCATTCGGGCGATCGCAGATGTCGATCCGGCAGAAGTTCCCTATTGGGCTCTGGTGATGATACCTAGCCAGCAAAAATCCGTCTCTTAAATTATAAGAAATACCCTGAAAACCCTGTGACTTTAGTCCAGGGATGAAAGGGCGTTGCAGGATAAATCATGCCTACTCTCAAAGAGGTTCAATGTAACGCTTAACTGTTTGTGTACAGATCTATCCGCAAATCAAATTATTTTAAATGCGTCGCCGATAACTCAATTCTTTAAACAAAATATTGTAACAGATTCCACACTGACTGTCAATTGTAATTTCTCCATCTAATTGCTGGGCTAACATTTTAACCAATCGCAATCCTAGGGTTTCAGTATTTTCTACATCAAACCCTGGGGGAAATCCTCGACCATTGTCTTGAATACTTAAGTGAAATTCAGTTGGTACAATTTCTAAAAAATTAATTGTGATTTCACCTTGGCGAGTAGGAATGAAAGCATATTTTAAAGAATTAGACACCAGTTCGTTAATAATCAATCCGCAAGGAATTGCTGTCTCTATATTTAAATAAATTGGCTCTATATTCAGATTTATTTGGATCGAATCGTTGCACAAACCAAAAGATTGAAACAAATTAGCAACCAAGTTTTCTACGTAATTTTGAATGTCGATCCGAGCCAGATTATCAGATTGATAAAGTTGTTCGTGAATCAAAGCCATTGAATGAATCCGGCTCTGGCTTTCTGCAAATAAAAATAGCGTCGCTTCATCATCAATGTATTGAGCTTGAAGTTCTAGCAAACTCGAAATTACCTGCATATTATTTTTAACTCGGTGGTGAATCTCCTTGAGCAATACTTCTTTTTCCCGCAGTGTTCCTTGGATGCGCGACTCGGCAAATTTGCGATCGCTGATATCTTCGCAAATACCCGCCACGCGATACAGTTTCCCCGACTCATTGTAAATGGGAAAAGCTCGATCGCACACCCAACAAATTGTGCCGTCTGGACGTAAAATTCTATATTCAGTGCTAGTAGATTCGCCGGCCACGATTCGCCCAAATGACTGATGCAAAAGGTTTTGGTCTTCAGGATGCACCCAATTTATCCAATTGTAGTTATGGGCGTACAAATCTTCGCGGGTGCGCCCCCAGATTTGTTCGTAAGCTGGGCTGACATACAAAATATCGGTCAACTCAACAGAAACTAGCCAGAAAGAATCTTGGATATTTTCTGCTAACTGACGGAAGCGTTCTTCACTTTCCCGGAGAGCTTTTTGGGCCTGTTTCCGTTCGGTGGTATTCCGAGAAACTCCGACGGTCATTACCACTTTACCTTCCGTGTCAAAAATTGGTGATTTAATTGTGTCGAAATAGTTGACTTCTCCGTAACTATTTTTCAGAGGTTCTTCTAAGATTTGCCCAACTTCACCGGTGTTGAATACCCTGGCATCGTCGAGGAGATCTTGTTGAGTATATTCCGGTTCTTGAAACTCAGCGTCAATGATACCTATCAGTTCCGAATTTTCCCTTTGGTAATAGTCGCGAAAGGCTTTGTTTGCCCAGACAATGCGAGATTCTGGTCCTTTTACCAGTATGATGTCTGTAATAGCATCAAGAATTTGCTGGTACATTTGTTTGGCATCTTGTAGTTCTTTTTGGACTTTTTTTCGCTCGCTGATATCTTCTGCAATGCCAACTATACGGTAGACTTCACCCGTTGCATTTGTAATCGGAAAAGCGCGGTCTCGAATCCAGCTAATTTCCCCATTCGGTTTAACTAATCGATACTCTTCATCGTATTCACCCAATATTTGTTTAGGTAAATTGCCAATAATTCGCTGTCGATCTTCTGGATGAATCGGCTCTAAAAAAGATTTTGGTGCAGCATACAATTCCGCACACTTTCTACCCCAAATCTTTTCGTAAGCAGGGCTGACGTAAATCATTTCATCTTTAGGAAGATCGCTAATCCAAAACACACTTTCGATATTTTCTGCTAGCTGTCTAAACCTTTCTTCGCTTTCTTTAACTGCTGCTTCTGCTTGTTTGCGTGCGCTAATATCGCACTCCATGCCAAAATATCCGACGATTCTGCCATAAGTATCATAAATGCAAATATAGTCAGCTTTGACGCAAATTGGAGTCCCGTCCAACTTGCGATTGTCACATTCTATATGAATTCTGCCCGCTTCAAATAATTGCCTAATAACCTCTCTACCATCAGCCAAGTTGTGGGATAAGAAAAAGTTAAGCGGCTGACCAATAAACTCTTCCCTAGTAGAACCATATTGAGTTATCAAAGCATCATTTGCCTTCGTTACTCGCCCCTTAGAAAATACAAAATCCAAGACTTGTTCTTGGTCAACTGTATCATCCCACTGTACAGGTTCATCTAGCATTATAAATAAAAAGCCATCTACAGATTGAGAAAAAAACAGTTCTAGCTGTTGCTGACTTTCCCTCAAAGCTTCTTCTGTGCGCCAGCGATCGATAATTTCTTCTCGCAACAGTTGGTTGGCAATTTTTAAATCCTCAGTACGCTGTTGATATTTAATTTTGAGATCGTTTTTAATTAATCCCAGCGCTATTTCTGCTTGCTGTTGTGCTGCTATATCTTGAATTCGGTAAAGTTCCTGGCTGGTTTGAACAGAGGCGATGAACCCGGTGCGAGTCTCGGCGAGATCCAATTGAGTGTTGGAATCCAAGCCGCAGAGATATTGGACGGCTTGGAGTTGTGTCCGTAAATATACGCACAATTCTTTTTGTTGCTGTAACTCCTGTTCGAGTTTTCGGATTTTTAATTTTTGCTCGGCTACTAATGCTTCGCAGGTGTCAAGAGTTTCATCGTCGCCTGTGGGATGAATACACATACTCGGTAGTGAATTGGCAGTTCCAAACTTGAATTTTTTCAAGCCTAACATTTTCTAAACAAACAAAACCCACTCCCAGCGGGTTGAATTTGTGGATGGAACAAAAGCGGTTAAAACTGCTTTTACAAAAACAAAACCCGCTGGCGCGGGTTGAATTTCTTTAGTCCCCTAGGAGTGGACTTAGTTGTTGTAGGAGCGAATTATATTCGCGCTGAATATTCTGTTAAAGCTGAGGAACGTATTGTTCTTTTTCGGGGACAAAAGTGTATTCAGCCACTATTTGCCGGAATTCTTCACCGTCGATGGTTTCTTTTTCAATCAACAAATCAACTAGGCGATCGATTACGGTGCGATTTTCCCGAATTATTCGGCGCGCATCATTGTAGCAATGATCGACAATTGCTCGAACTTGTCCGTCAATCCGAGAGGCTATTTCTTCGGAATATTCCGATCGCGCTGTGTAGTCGCGGCCGAGGAAAATTTCACTTTGTTGGGCTTCTAGGGCGATCGGACCTAAGTCTGACATCCCGTAGCGAGTCACCATTTGGCGCGCCATACCGCTGACTTGTTGCAAGTCGTTACCCGCACCGGTGGTTACTTCGGCATCGCCAAACACTACTTCTTCCGCTGCGCGGCCTCCCAAAGCACCGCTAATCCGTGCCAAAATTTGCGATCGCGAAATCAAACCTTGGTCTTCGCTAGGCATAAACCATGTTAAACCACGGGCTTGTCCGCGAGGGACTAAAGTTACTTTTTGCACCGGATCGTGGGCTTGAATCACCGTACCGACGATCGCGTGACCGATTTCATGGTATGCAATTAAGCGTTTGCTCTTGCTGTCCACCAATGGAGTGCCTTCCATACCTGCGACTACGCGATCGACTGCATCGTCAATTTCCAGCATTGTAATCGCTTCTTTCCGGCGACGGGCAGTTAAAATCGCAGCTTCGTTGAGCAAGTTTGCCAAATCAGCCCCGGTAAAACCAGGAGTCCGACGGGCGATCGCATCCAAGGAAATCTCAGCAGACAACTTCTTGTTGCGTGCGTGTACCCCCAAAATCTCCAACCTGCCCTTGATATCCGGCGTATCTACGCTCACTTGGCGGTCAAAACGTCCCGGCCGCAGCAAAGCAGAGTCGAGCACGTCAGGACGGTTTGTGGCCGCAATGATGATAATCCCAGTATTGCCCTCAAAACCGTCCATTTCCGTCAGCAACTGGTTGAGGGTTTGTTCCCGCTCATCATTACCGCCGCCGATACCGGAACCGCGCTGACGGCCCACGGCATCAATTTCATCAATAAAAATGATACAAGGAGCGTTTTCCTTGGCTTTCTTAAACAAGTCTCGGACGCGGGAAGCGCCGACACCTACGAACATTTCCACAAATTCCGAACCGGAGATGCTGAAGAAAGGTACGCCGGCTTCCCCTGCGATCGCTTTTGCGAGCATAGTTTTACCTGTTCCGGGAGGGCCAACTAGCAGCACACCCTTGGGAATTTTCGCTCCCACTGCGGTGAACCGTTCTGGTTTTTTCAGGAATGTGACGACTTCGGCGAGTTCTTCTTTTGCTTCTTCAACGCCGGCTACATCATCAAACAACACGCCTGTTTTGGCTTCCATTTGAAAGCGAGCTTTGGATTTACCAAAATTCATCGCTTGACCAGGGCCACCGGGAACGTTACCACCGTTGCGGCGGAACAGAAAAAACAACCCTCCCACTAATAGCAGGGGAAACACGAGATTGCCTAAGAGTCCCCACACAGCGCTGTCGTTACGCAGGGGGTGAGTGTCGAAGCTGATTTGGGAGGCTCTGAGTCGGGAAACCAATTCTGGAGCATTGGATGGTAAATCCACTCGCCACCGCTGTACGTGATTGTCCAGTTCTGGATCGACAGCTTCGACAATGGCCGTCCGACCTGCATCGTAAAGGTCTACGCTGGTGACTCGACCGGCGTTTAAGTAATCTAAGAATCTACCGTAGCTGAGGCGGGTGCTGGCGGTGTTCTTGGTCATTTCTGCAGGCGAGGGTGCAAAAGCCCCTTGCCACAGGAAGAAGCCGATCACTAGGGCCGGTAGAGTCCAAAGTAGTATAGTTCGCCAAGAAATTTTCATAAATTATGAGGGTCTAGAATTGTGGACAAATCAGGTAAGATCGCGGTGTCGAAGGAGTGGGAGCAAACTTAACACTCAGAATCTTAACTAAATGTAACTTAACAATGGCCTCTCAGGCAACAGGGTATGGTCAAGACGATGGAAAATAAAACTGACAATCAAGCATCCGGGCGACAACAGGGCCCAGATGAATCCGTGGAGTAGCCCGTAATATCTAGAATCTAAATCTAAAATTCATAAAAGGCGATCGTCCCGAATATAATGTTTGGTGCTGATTTGAATGCCGATCTAGGTAAAGTTAGAAAAATCGCGGCAAAACCCACTGTCTTTAAGCGTGGCAGTGTCCAGGGATAAGGCATGATAATGGTGAGGCTCAGTGAGGTAAAACGTTTCAGTCAGGAACTCAGGTCTAAAGACACGCTCGCTTGTAAGAGCAAGTCTCGAAGCAAGCTATTCTGACCAGCCTCAGTCTTAACTGACTACGTTATTTGGGTCACGACACCCGCTTGATGCGAAGCGAGTCAAGAGCTCTGTCGTTTGCAATTAAACAGTTCTAAAGTCACTGGAACAGTGTTGCAAGCTTAACAAGCCCTTATAACTTTGGCGAAGCTAACACTTCGACTACGCTCAGCGCAGCGCATTACTCGCAAGAGAAAACCGGAGGGGCAACCATACCCCTCCAACCCCGCAAGGGGATTCAAGGCGGTTGAAACCGCCTGGTCGTTTCCCTCTCAGGGCTGAAGCCACTGAGTTTCCCACTTACCGAGTATTTTTTATGACAACTAGACAGCTTGTTCCTAATTCTGCTATGTTGACGCAACAGACTAAGATCGCTTCTCACAAATCGATTATTAGTGCTGATTTGGGTCGGACGGCAACTAAGGCCTGCGTGAGCCGCAATCCCAATGGTGTTATTTTTATCCCCGCCAACGTGGCTTCTATGCCAGTAGAAAAGGTACGGGGCGGTAGCTTTGAGTCGAAAGCAACAGACCCTCTGTTGGATATGTGGCTGGAGTATCAGGGCAAGGGTTACGCTATCGGCCAACTGGCTGCGGATTTTGGCGCTAATCTCGGCGGCGCCGACCAGTCTAAAGTAGTAGATGCCTTAGTTAAGGTGTTTTCCTGTGCTGGATATTTCCAGATGAAAGGCGACATAGCCGTTGTGCTAGGCTTGCCCTTTTATTCCCAGGATCAGTTTGAGAAGGAAAAGGAAGAAATAGTCAGCCAACTGCGCTCTCCGCACCTGATGGTTTACCGGGGCGAGCGCGTGGATATTAATATCAGCCACGTTTGGGTGATGCCCGAAGGGTTCGGCAGTCTGATTTGGTGCGAAGCTCAAGACAATAAGGAGTTTTCGCCGGAGTTGCCAGAATTATCGGTGGCTGTAGTCGATATCGGACATCAAACTACTGATTTGTTGATGGTCGATCGTTTCCGGTTTGCTAGGGCTGCTTCTAAAAGCGATTCTTTCGCCATGAATAAGTTCTACGAACAAGTCGCCTCCAAAATTCCAGGGGCAGATGCTCAATCTCTGTCTTTACTAGAAGCGGTTAACAAGCCGGAAGGCCAGCGTTTATATCGTCCTAGAGGAGCTACTAAGCCAACTAATTTAGATCCGATTATTAAGGATTTGCGCGAGACTTTCGCTAACGAATTATCCGAGCGTTTGGTGCAGTGGCTACCAGAACGGGTGACGGATGTGGTTCTGACTGGTGGGGGCGGCGAGTTTTTCTGGGAAGTTCTCCAACCCTTGCTCAAAGAAGCTAATCTCAAGGCTCACTTGGCTCAACCTTCTCGGAAAGCAAATGCTTTGGGACAGTTTATATATGCTGAGGCTCAGCTAGCCACTATTAAGTAACGCATTAAGGCTTCAACCCTATGGCACTTTGGGCAAAAAATAAGGCGAATTTCTCGGTGGCGTTTACGGAAGATGCAGCCGATCAAACTTTGTTGGCCGCTATTGAAAAAGAGCTGGCTTTGACTAAATATCAGACTTTCAGCAATCTCTGCAAGCAAGCTTTGTGGCAGTTTTTGTCGGTGTCTGAGTCGGCTGGTCCTACACCTAGCTTTCAGCGGTTGGAACAGCGTATTGCTGAACTGGCGGTCAAATTTGCTGAGTTCGAGCACAATGTTTCTGCTGAGGAATTAAGCCGTTTGGAAGGACTACAAAATCACATGAATCAACTGAGTACGCAGTTGTCGCAGTTGCAGGGTAGTGTGAATAGCCAGTTTGCTAAAGTTTCTTTTGCTCAAGTTTCCAAAGTAGTAGAGCCTGACAGGGTTGGGCCGGAGTCTGTAGCAGATAAGAATGTAGTTGCTGATGCTGAGGTTACTCCTCGTCGGGAATCCGATCCGTTGTTGGATCGTTTAAGTTCTTTGTTGCCGCAAGATTTCTAAAATGAGGTAGCCAAGGTTTTTTTTAACCTTGAGATTTGCTGTTAGTGGCTGGCTGTTTTCGGCCAGGTGAATAAATAAACTAGGCGATCGCTCTTTTAACAAAAAGGGCGATCGCTTTGTTATTAGTTATTAGTTATTAGTTATTGGTTATTAGTTATTAGTTATTAGTTATTGGTTATTAGTTATTGGTTATTGGTTATTAGTTATTAGTTATTAGTTATTAGTTATTGGTTAAGTAAATCCACTTAATTAAACGTAAAATACGGATGACCGAAAAGCTGACTGCATAAGTCTTCTTCCTTCTTCCTTCTTCAAATCCATCTTCTTCCTTCTACTTAGAGCCCCCACTCCTTCAAGAAGTCGGGGCTCTAAATCGCGATCGCGTTTAACTTTTTAATTTACACGACAGCGGCGATCGGGCGAGTTGCAGAAGGACGGCGATCGATCACTTGATCCACCAAACCGTAATCCTTTGCTTCTTCGGCCGACATGAAGAAATCCCGTTCGGTATCTTCTTCAATGCGCGACAGAGGCTGACCGGTATGATCTGCCAAAAATCCGTTCAGGCGGCGTTTGTGGTACAAAATCTCTTTAGCCTGAATTTCAATATCCGTTGCTTGTCCCTGAGCTCCCCCTAGGGGTTGGTGGATCATAATCCGGGAATGAGGCAGACTCATCCGCTTGCCTTTGGCGCCTGCACTCAACAGAAAAGCGCCCATGCTGGCGGCTAAACCGAGACAAATGGTGCACACATCGGGGCGGATGTGGTTCATGGTGTCAAAAATGCCCATACCTGCTGTCACCGAACCCCCTGGGGAGTTGATATACAGGTAAATATCTTTTTCTGGGTCTTCGGCGTCTAGAAATAGCAATTGGGCAACAATCAGGTTAGCCAATTCTGAGTCTACCTGTTGGCCCAAGAAGACGATGCGATCGCGCAGGAGTCGCGAGTAGATATCAAAGGCGCGTTCGCCGCGACCGGATTGTTCTATAACTGTTGGGATCATTGACGGGGCCTGCCTATTTACGTCTCTATTTTTTAATTTTAGCGATTTGGGCTGATTTGTAGTTAGCGATTCGTGGCGGGCGATCGACTTTTAGGGGCAAAATCCTTAAGCTGGGAGGGATTTAGGTATTTGGGCCGTCGTAATTTCTCGATTCGATAACTGAAATCGCTTGATCACGTCTGACGCTAGGGAAATGGTCTAGAAACTCATTGAGCGAATCACCAGCTTCGAGATAATCAAGTAGGGTTTTCATCGGGACGCGAGTACCCATAAAGACAGGAGTTCCCCCTAAAATGTCGGGGTCGCTATGAACGATAGGTAGTGTGGAGATCATAGTAGCTTACCTATTTTTAATATCTCGATCGTAGCTGATTTTTGAATAATATCAAATCCGGTAGCATCTTCCTGTATTCAGATCTCTATTCTCGGACTCTGTGTCAAGAGTATTCTAGAAAGGTTAAATCACCTGACGATGCAACTGTCAACGATATGATTTTTTATTCTGTCTTTATCGCACTTCGCACTCAAAGGTTTTTCGATTTAAAATGCGGGTAAATTTCCTTCTCAAATAATTCTTGAATTTCTGCCGGCTGCTGTGCAACTAAATCTTGATAATCTTGTTCAACAGGAATATTGTAAGTTGCTGTGCGTTTAGCAATTTTTGGCAACCAAGTTGTATGTACTGTAATTCCAAAATTAAGTTGAGGATGCCATAGTTTACACAAGGGCCCTTGTTTCAGATTTGTCGCATCAAAAATCCAGATTTGATTGCCATTATCCGGTTGATCGTCTGTGCCATGATAAACAACACACATAATGTATCCATTCGTAGAACTACCATCTACTCCTGTTTTGGAAGGGATGAACTGAGGTGAGTTGACAAAATAATCAGTTTCAAACTGATAAATATCTTGAATCTCTAATCTGTTTTCACCGTCTTTCACGCTTTCCAAAGGTTTGATATGCAATCTCAATAAATTAGACTTGATTCCTTTTTTGGTAAGTTCAAGTAGTTCTGGTACCGGTACCTCTCGATATTTATAAGGTGCATACATTTTTAAGCCGTGTTCCGTTAAGATATCCTCCCAAGCACCAAAAAAACTCCAGTAAATATCTTGAAACTTTTCTGTGGGTTGGTTGTCCTGGTAAGCATAAAGCGCCGGCCCCCAAGTGTACTGACAAAACTCTTTCTTTTCTGCTTGTTGACCAGGGGAATTATCTTGATAAACGCTGGTTAGATCCGATCTTACTACCTTTGCGTTTTCTGCATCAATGACATAGCATCCCATACGGCTAATATCCAATGGCCCCACAGTCATCCCGTACATGGGAGGTAGTTTATTTGACAGGGGTTTTTCGTCGGTATCATCGAAATCGATAGCACGAATCCATTCCGCCACATCCCAAGCACAAACATGAGCCATGTGCAAGGTAATTTTATTTCCACTATCGCTATAATCTGTTAAAAAATGGGTTGTCTCGCGGGGGATAACAACTTTCTTAGCTTCAACCTTTTTGCGTCCATCTTTCAAATCTTCCCGACTAACAATATAGACGTATGTATCAGGTAGTTGCGGACGGTCGAGCCAGTTTCTCAAAAATTTTTCTACATTTTCATACTTTTTCTTAGAAGGAGCAGGCAAAATTTCTTCAAGGAGAAACTTAAAAGCTGTATCCACTAAAACCACGTAATTTTCTGTCAGCCCGATTTGGTGCATACTTTGCTGAATTCTTAGCGGACATCCTTTATAAGTAACATTCCACTTTTTGAGATTTCCTGTGCCATCCCAACAGACTATATCAACAAAATTGTTAAAAATGTTAAAAAATTGCAGCAAATTGTAGAGCCATTGCACAAACCTTTTGCCAGTTTCTAATAACCCCTTAAAAAAGTTTTTTGGAGAGGCTGGCATTTTGGCGATCGGAGGAGTATCGGTAGGTTTCTTGAAGATATTAATAAAATCGAGAACTCCGTAGATTAGCGGTCGCAACTGAGAAATAAATGTAGACAGAGATCGACCACTATTGACGTTAAACATTTCTCCCGTTTTGTAATCAAAGCAAGGATGAGCCGAACTCTGCACTAACGGAAAAGGAAAAGGAGGCTGTAAAGGAAGATCTGCTAAAAGCGGATTTAGCGGACGCCATTCTTCATTTTTACCGACTGGTGTCGCTAATTCTAAGGTTTTTGTATCGATTTCGTAAGGTCGTCCGATATCCCATGTAACTAATAGTCGGTCAGGTTCCCCGTTAGAAAATTTTAAGGGAAGAAAACCTGTATTAAGTTGGTTACGAATGCCTAATTGGAGAGACATTCTCATAATCCCGCGATTTTCAAAAATCAGATTATTTCTGTCAGGAGCAATCTTTTGGGTAGCAACATCAGCATAATAACAGGGCGTTTTAGCCAGTCGAGTATTAACAAAAATGCCTTCAGGGAGATTGTCAAAATCAAAACGATAAATTATCCCATCGCCGTTATAAAAAGGCGTGTAACCATCTGCCGACGGAAAAACGACATCTGTGCTGGGGCTGTTTTTAGAATCAACGGAGCCGGCTGCCGAAATAATAAATACATGACCGTGCAACCCTTCTGGTAAAGGTTTTCCGTCCTTTTCTATGAGTTTAAGAGGTGAACATTGAGGATCGGGGTTATCTTCCGGCTTCCCAAACTCTTCTCGGTTAACTGACAAGACAGACCGCGGAAATACTGTGCTGACTGTTTCAGAAGTTTGCTTTTGGCTGGTATTCATTTTATTACCCAAACTCGACGACTTGATAACGGTAAAAGGAGAGGAATTAACCTGTTAAGTATGCGCTTGCACGCACAAATTATGATTTTACAAGATTAACACAAAAATAGACAAAAAACTATACTATTTTGTGTGACAAATTTTTAAGCAAAGTTTGAGCTTCCTGTAAGTCTACTGTATCCAGACCCTCTGTAAACCAAGCGTAGATTTCTGCCAGCATTTGCCGTGACTGTTCAATTTTGCCTTGGTCAGTCCACAACCGACATAAACTCATGATTGAGCGCAACTCTAAAGATTTTGATCCTTGATTTCTGGCAAGTTCAATGGCGCGAATGAAACAGCGCTCAACCTCGCTATCTTCCTCAATATTTTTTACTTTTTTAGCATTGATTTGTTGTTTTAGTAGTTCTCCCTTGAGCCGATATATTTCAGCCTCAAGAAAACTCTCGCCAGTCCTGTTTACTATTTCTAACCCTTCACTTAGCCAGATCAAACCCTCTTCAAAACGTTGTAATTTTTGACAAACTTCTGCCAGCAAAGTCAGGTGATGTAGTCGCGCTACTTGAGAACCTGTTGCAACCCAAGCCTCTGCTCCTTCGCGAATGCTTGTTAACCCCACTTCTAAATTACCTCTTTGACTTACTGCCCAACCCCATATAATTTTTCCTAAAGCAACAAAAGCAGGAAATTCGTGTTCGGTGGAAAGCATTATCAATGCCTGTGCTTGTTCAAAAGCCGCTGTAACTTCTTGACGTAACACATAAAGCCAGCCCGAAAAATTCATCGCCAAAGCCAAGCTAAAAGGGTGCGATAAATTATGGGCCATGCGTAGCCCTTCCCGAACATAATTAAGCCCTCTATCTGAGAAACCCAAATACCACAAAGATTGAGCTGCAATTCCTAAACAAGCAACACCTTTATCATAACCATAGATAGCGACTTGAGAGTGGTGCGAAGAACGATCGTAATAACTTAATCCTGCATCAAATTTAGCCACTGCATCAGCAAAACGTGCAACATGAAACAAATTAGAACCCAGCGCATAATTAGCCTCTAAACGTAAATCTCGATCTTGCAGATTTTCACTCAAGCTTAACAATTGTTCAGCCACCTCGCGGGAAGTTTGTAACTTGGTTCCAACAAAAAAATAAAAAGCCCATTGTCCCCAAAGCACTTGAAATAGCTGAGGGGTTGCATCAAGAAGCAGGCAAATTTCTCTTGCTCGTGCGTTGGCTTGTTCCACTTCTTTTGCTGCAAAACCTTTAATCGCCATTAACGGCGCACCTAAAGCAATGTGTAAACGCAACTCTTGCTCTTTTCTCTCCACCGTATCCGGCAAAGTTGCCAACCACTCCAACGCCTCCGAAAACAACTGCACCGCCTCCCGCAAAGCGTGCGATCGCACCGCCTGCTCCCCTGCCTTTTCTAAATAAAAAATCGCTTTTTCTGCAACCAGGGCTTTACTCCAATGATGCGCCAAAATCGTATAAAACCCCGACAACTCTTCATAACTTTTTTCATACCACAAAGCCAAACTTTCATGAACTTGCCGGCGCTGGGAATACAACATCAAACCATAGGCTACTTCCTGAGTAATAATATGCTTAAACATATAACCCAAATCTGGCTCTGGTGTCTCCATTGGGGTAAGATCGAACCGCTGTAACTTGATCAAATAATTAAGCAACTCAGGCTTATCATCCTCGATCGGATGAATATCTCGCAACAACTGAAATCCAAAGGACCGACCGATCGCACTCGCCACTTTCAATGTAAGCTGTTCGCTAGAAGAAAGCCGATCGATCCGCGAAGCAATCACCCCCTGCACCGTAGCCGGAAAATTTAGCTCATTCAAATTACCAACCCCCGCAGCAATTCGACACTCCCCATTCTGAATTTCGATCACCCCCGCCTCGCGCAAACCATAAGCCAATTCCTCACTAAAAAACGGATTTCCCTCCGCCTTTTTCTCAATCAACTCCGCCATCGAGTCAGGTAAACTGTTTACCCCCAAACGCCGACAAAGCAAATCTAAAGTATCTGTAGCCGGCATTGCTTCCAAATACAATTGTTCTACCCCTTCTATCGTCAGCAGTCGATCGTATTCCTCCGGCACCTGCTCACCCATCGGCCTTGTCCCGATCGCCAATAACAACGGTTTCACGTTCTGCGCCACCGCCAAAACCAGTGCCCAACTTGACGAATCCAACCAATGAGCATCCTCCAAAACCAACAACTTAGGAGAGCGATTCACCGAATCCTGCAACAATTGCACCAATAAATCCCGTGTCGCTTCCGCCCGTTGCTGGCCCACCAACGCAGCCGACACCTCCGTATCGGGCAAATCTAAGCCCAAAACCTCATTTAAAAGCGCCGCTTTTTCCAACGATTGCGGTTCATCCTCCAATAAATCTAATATGTGAGATTTTTGCGCCTCTAAATCAGTTAAAAAAGACAAATCCAACAAGTGACTAAACACCGCATTCCAAGCATGATAAGGCTTTGAGCGAGCGATCGCATTTCCCGCACCTACCAAACTTCCCACTCCCAATTCTTGCGCCTGTGAAAGCAAATTTTCGATTAAACAAGACTTGCCAATTCCCGCATCTCCACAAATCACAACCACCCCAGAAACACCCGCTTTCAACTGCTCTAATTTATGCCTTAACAATAACCGTTCTTTTTCCCGCCCCACCATCGACTTTGCCGTTTTTCCTGCCATCCACCAAGGCAAATCTTGACGCACCTCCCCAAGGGGAGAAAATACCTGAACGGCATCTTTTATGCCTTTAAGTTTTAGCGGAGTTAACGACTCAAACTGTATTCTTGATTTGGCGAACTCAAAAGTACGCTCATCACACAAAATGCCGTCTTTTGCCGCTTGCATCAATCGCGCCGCTAAATTGACCACCGCCCCGATAATCGTATATTCCCGACGTTGCTGGCTGCCAATTACACCGCTATAACAAGTACCAGTCGTGATACCTATTTTCGGTTGCAATCCTAAACTTCTTAACTTTTCCAATAACGCCATTCCCGCGATCGCACAACGCACCGAATCATCCTCATGGGAAAACGGTGGTAAACCAAAACCAATCACCAATGTACTACCTTTATCATCCACCAAAAACTTATTTAAAATCCCCTCATAAACTTGCAAAATATTTTGAATTTCATTAATTATAGTTGAAATAAAATCTAAAGCCCCCTCAGCGCCATAATCCATCCCCGGCAAATTTAAAAACATCACACTCACGCGACGCAAATCGCCTAACCAATCAGTTTGACCGACTTTTAAACGCTGCAAAACTCCCACACTTACATATCTTTCCAGTCGTTCTTGCATTTCATCATAAATTGCGATCGGAGCAGATTCACCTATATTTAACAACCTTCGATCCGCCACACAAGTTAAAAGATTAAATCCCTCCAAACGCACCACATTTGAAGCTAATAATGTTCCCACAAACTGGTCTTTGATCGACTCCCAAGCCGTCAGTGACAGACAAACTTCACCGATACCAGCAGCCGTTTCTGCAAGCGCCACTTGAGCAATCGGTTCCCCCGCCACAAAATACTCCCATCGACCATTCATTCCACCGATGTAAAACTCTTTTAACTCACCCGCCCCAATACCAATATGCAATCGCAACTGGGCATTTGCCGCTTGATATTCACCCAGATCGTTTAAAATGGCCAAAGCACATTGCGCCGCACAATAAGTCGCTAGATCTAAAGACAAATTTTCCGCAGGCCAAATCGCCAACATAGCGTCTCCAGCAAATTTGACAATATCCCCTTTATGTGCGATTATTAATTCAATTAATTGACCAAAATAAGCATTTAAATGAGTCGTTAATTCTTCGACTCCAATCGCACCTTTTTGAGCAAGACGTTCAGTAAGAACAGTAAAACCAGAGATATCAACAAACAACACTGCCGCCTCAAAAGAGCCACTAGCCGGAGCAGCAAGAGGAGTAGTCTCGGCAGCAAAACAATTTAAGACACGAATCGGTAAAAAGCTGGCAATGTTTTCAACAAAAGTAGGCATAATTGCAAACACAGGGACTCATAGTATAATTTGCCACCGACTTCAAACAATATACACATTTCATACCCTGAATACAGCAGATATTCGCTATCTCTCTATGTATGTACGGTCTATTTCTTAAGCAGTTTGTAGCATAGTTAACTAAGTAAATTAGGAATTACCCACGCTCTGGTTAAAAATAAAACGGTATCGTACTGACAGAAATACGTTGTTTTTGAGTAAGTCCGATAAATCTATGATAGACAAACCATCTTTGATGGTCAAGTTTTATGATTCATTACTTGTCAACCACCTACAGGTTAGTTACCCAACTTATGATGGGCTACTTAAGCTCGCTCGCGAGCTATAGCAGCCGCCAAGTGGGAATTATTCATCTTTCACCAAGAGTGTTGTCTCGAATAGCCTCTTAGTTTCCATCGCTAAATCCCCACTGGAATTCCATCCTATGAATCTTTTCTATCAAAGCTGAAACTTTAACGGGTGAATCATCAGGTACTAAATCCCGATCGAGTATTTGTTGAGCAGTTGCAAAATCTTGACTGCCCATAGCATCACTGGTATGAAAAACTAAACAATTCACTTGACTAAGACGAGCCGACAGAAGTTGTAACAGAGCCATCAGCACACGATTACCACCGTAAGCACCGCATCCCCAAAACCCTGTATGAATAATCAAACTTGGTGCTTGAGGGGACTCTAATTGGGACTCAATTCGTGCTGCTGAAAATCCAGTAAATGCTGTTTGAAGGATATATTCAATTTGTGCCATACTATAATAACCCCGACCACCGGCAGGAGCTTCCATCGCAATGATGTTTGTGATTGTAGGCGGGTTTAGAGGTTTTGTGGCTTGTTCGATCGCATCAGAGGTAGCTACTCCAAAATTGTTGCCATAAAGACCAAAAGGTCGTCCCTGTTCTGAATTGCGATCGGTAGAAATTGCACATCTGCGTTCAACCCCACGAATCAGAATCGGGGTGGGTTTTTGACTCTCCACTGTTAAAGGCTTAATCTTGGAATCTAGTAAAGCTTCTCGCAATGAACTGAGTGCTGGATGTTCAGCTACTTGCATTTCATCTTGGGCAAATAGCGAACCACCATAAGCACAAAAAAGATCGTAATGAGCGAAATTGAGATACCACTCCATCTGAGAGCTATCTTGGGATGGTTCGTAGTCAAAGTATCCCTCTCGCTCAGAAATATCTGTGTGATGTTCCAGAGGAGAAAGATATTCTGGAAGCACCATTGCGTGCCATCGGGAAAATACCAATTGACCCTGATGAGTGCATCCATGTGGACAACAAATGTCATAAACTATCTGCTTATTAACATTGTAAAATTTTGGTGGGTAAGAATCGATCAGAGCTTGGGTATCAAATGTCTGCCGACAGATGGAGCTATCTAATAAGTTGTTCATTGTTTTGCCAATTGCAACCTAGGAATTTTTTTTTTGATTAATAAACAAGATAATTCTCAAAGGCTGTGGATGTCAAGCCACACTAGCTATTATAAGCCTGACTCCTATAACAATAGTCTTGTATCTACATATAATGTAATATCATTTGGATTTAATTATGAAGTGTATCTGAGCGATTTATCTAGAGTGGGTTCGCCCAGATATTTGATAAGTATTGACAAATTATATATATAAACTGCCACGGCCCATACTCAAATTTTAATTTCCCAACCTCGGCGATACATTCCATACAAAATCAACCACCAAAATAACACCGCGGTTATGGCAAATGCGAGAGAACCATTCAGCGGCCCAGCCCAGGGCAAAAACCAGTTTTCGTAAATCCAAGTGTAGGTACTTGGAGGGCTATCGCCACTACCAATATGAGTTTTCAACAGAATTCTGGCGACAATACCGGAAGCCACAAACAGAAAGATAGCATTCAATCCCATGATTTCAAAGGGTCTCCCCCATTTCCAACCGCGCACTTCGATTGTTTCGTAGCAAACTGCTAGCAATAGTAAGGCCCAACCGGCGGTAAAAACTACATAGGAACTTGTCCAAAGTTGTTTGTTAATGGGAAATAAAAATCCCCACAAATGGCCGATTACTAGGCAACAAAGTCCGCAGATTGCTAGGTTGATACTGGTGCGGGTTTTGATTGGCTGTACTCGCAGCCATTCTCCGGTAAAGTAGCCGATGAGGACTGTTACCACTGCTGGTAAGGTGCTTAAGAGTCCTTCGGGGTCGAAGGGGCCACCTTTGTAGAGGTGTTGGCTGCCTAGAATTAGGCGATCGATATATCCTCCAAAATTGCCCTCTGGCGTGAGTTCACCGGCGCTGTACCCCCCTACAGGCACTATGGTTAACAATGCCCAATAACTGAATAATATGGCAATAGCGAGGAGTTTTTGGTGGCGGGGGGAGAGGTTGATAATGGCGATCGCACTTATGAAATAAGCTAAACCAATCCGCTGCAATACTCCCATAATGCGGATTTTAGCGAAGTTTTCGATGGGGGCGCTGTTGAGAAGTACGTCAAGGGCGATCGAGGATGTGTTTAGCAGCAATCCTAATATAAACAAAATGGCGGCGCGCCTCCCAATCCGCCAGTAGATATTTGAAGAAGGAAGATGCGAAGTCAACTCCCCTTTACCCCCTTGAGGGGAAGTCAGAAGAACCCCCCCCAACCCCCCCCAAGGGGGGAAGGAATCAGCAAGAGGTTTTTTTTCTGTATCTGTTTGTTCCGGTGTTTCTGTGGTTTTTGATGCTGCTGTTTCTATTTTTGTAGGAGTTTTAGTGTATTTGGATAGGGAAAATGACATCGCGCAGCCGACGATGAATAGGAAAAAGGGAAATACTAAGTCTGTGGGGGTGCAGCCGTGCCATTCTGCGTGTTCTAGCGGCGGATAAACCTGTTTCCAACTGCCGGGGTTGTTGACTAGGACCATGGAGGCGATCGCAATTCCGCGAAAAACATCAAGGGATTTTAAACGCATAAATAAGTTATTTGTTATTTGTTATTGGTTATTGGTTATTTGTTATTGGTTATTGGTTATTTGTCTCTATTCCCTCATCCATTCCCCCCTTGGGGGGGGTAGCCCAATGCCCAATTCCCTGCTCGATTCCCCCCTTGGGGGGGGTAGGGGGGGGGTAGCCCAATGCCCATAGGTGTCAACTTAAGGTCAAACCCAGTCACAGATATCCCCCTAGCCCCTCCCTGGAGACCCACCCCTAGCCCCTCCCTGGAGGGGAACCGGATCTAGCCCCTCCATGGAGACCCACCCCTAGCCCCTCCCTGGAGGGGAACCGGATCTAGCCCCTCCCTGGAGACCCACCCCTCGCCCCTCCCTGGAGGGGAACCGGATCTAGCCCCTCCATGGAGACCCACCCCTAGCCCCTCCCTGGAGGGGAACCGGATCTAGCCCCTCCATGGAGACCCACCCCTAGCCCCTCCCTGGAGGGGAACC
>NZ_JBGJZU010000076.1:0-30664 GCF_041354475.1 Microcoleus sp. | reverse complement strand
CCCCCCTGCCCCCCCCTAGGGGGGAGAACATTGGGCATTAGGGAACCCCCCCCTGCCCCCCCTAGGGGGAAGAAATTGGGCATTATCACTAATAACCAATAACCAATAACTAATAACTAATATCGAATGTTTGCTTCTTTCATGCGACGCAGGGCTTCTCCCAGGCGATCGCAATCGGCAATCAAACTAACTCTGACATATCCTTCCCCACCAGGTCCAAAAGCATTGCCAGGAGTTACTACAACACCAGTTTGCTGCAAAACATTCAGGGCAAAATCCGTGGAACTCATGCCGCGAGTACAAGGAACCCAAAGATACATTGCAGCCAAAGGTTTAGGAATATTCCACCCCAATTCTGCCAATCCTGCCACCATATAATCTCGGCGAATGCTATAACGATTCTGCACTTCTTGCAAGTAACTATCGGGCAATTGCAGTGCGGTTTCTGCGGCGGTTTGCAATGCGGAGAATATACCGTAATCTAGGTTAGTTTTTAATGTCCGCAAACCTTGGATAATCTTGCTATTTCCTACTACAAAACCGACTCTCCATCCAGCCATATTGTAGGTTTTTGACATCGTGTGAAATTCGACACCGATTTCTTTGCCGCCGGGAATTTCTAATAAACTTGTGGGTTGATAGCCGTCAAAGGCTAATTCGGCATAACACAAGTCATGAACTAACAAGATTTGATGCTTGTGCGCGAAAGCCACAACATCTTTAAAAAATTCGCGGGGTGCAGTCGCCCCAGTCGGATTACTGGGATAATTGAAGTAGAGTATTTTGGCTTGTTGCGCTACGCTGTCGGGAATGTCGGCTAAGTCAATTACCCAGTCGTTTTCTGGTTTGAGGATAATGTTGTGAACTTTTGCGCCGGCGATAATCGGGCCGCGAAATAATACGGGATAAGCAGGACTTGGTACTAATATTACATCTCCTGGATTGATGTAAGTCATCGCAAAGTGCGCTAAACCTTCTTTGGAACCCAATAAAGGTAATGCTTCGCTTTCTGGGTCTAATTCAACGTTGTAGCGGCGGCTGTACCATTTGGTAATGGTACGGCGAAAACTTGTTGTTCCTTCAAAGGGTGGATAGCCATGATTTGCTGGATTTTGGATGGCTGCGACGGCGGCATCTACTACTGGCTGGGGAGTCGCACCGTCTGGGTTTCCCATTCCCAAGTCTATTAAGTCTAGTCCTTGTTCGCGGGCACGGGCTTTGAGTTCGTCGAGACGGGCAAATACATAGGGTGGCAGTGTTTGCAACCTGTCAGCAGGGCTAATCCAATCCAAGGTCATTAGTTTGTTATCAGTTGTTAGTGTTAGTTGTTTTTGGTCAAAACTGTACTATTTAAAAGTTTAGTCGATCGAGGACTATAATCCTGACTACTAACCCTTGTCATTTTTCTGGGTTGGTAGTGAGGACTTTAGTCCTCAAAGGTTTACTCGATCGAGGACTAAAGTCTTGACTTTTGAAGGCTGTTAATTCTTGACTTTTAATTCTCCCACAGGTGCGGTGGTAGAAACCATCGCTGCCATTAATTGTTCGGGAACTACTTTGAACGGTAGTCTGTGGATGTCGGAGTTGGGATTGCAAGCTATTTCGGCGGAGCGCTGCAATTCTGTTAGGCTAATGTCTCCAAGTCCTAGACTGTCTAAAGTTTGGGGTAATCCAATCTCGCCGTAGAATTTTAACAGTTGCTGTCTGGCTGTGGCCGCCAGTTGATTGTTTTGCAGCATTTCTTCTAGTCGCAGTTGGACTAAAATGCCGTAGGCAACTTTTTCGCCGTGCAATGTTCCGTGACTTGCTAATAGATGAGTTAGGCCGTTGTGGACTGCGTGGGCGGCGACGGTGCGACATTGAGCACCCCCTATGCCGCCAATTACTCCTGCTAATAATACAACGGCATCTGTCACTTCTTGCCAGGTTTCGCTACCGGGTTCTTGGAGGGCGATCGCCGATTTTTGAAATAGGATATCTCGCAATATTCTAGCTTGTTGAACTGCCGAAACGATCATGGTTTGTTCGGAGTGTCCGCTGCTGACTGAGGCTTCGTACCATTTGGCGATCGCATCTCCGATTCCTGCTACTAATGTCCGCTGGGGGGCGGTTTGAATCAAGTCGTAGTCTAGTATCAGTAAATCTGGACATCTGGCTAATGTAACATCGTATTGGAAGGCACCTTGTTCTGAATAGATGTTAGAAAGGGCTGTCCAAGCGGCGCAGGTGGCTGCGGAGGTGGGAATTGTGGCGATCGGGATTTGGCACTGATAGGCTAGGAGTTTGGCTGCATCTAAGGCCTTGCCGCCACCAACCCCGATGATGAAATCGGCTTCATGGGTGGCGGCTGCTTCACGCAGGTTTGCCAAACTCATTTCGCTGCAATCTGTACCGTAGGCTATTTCAGCAAACTGTAGGGGCGGTGCCCCCGTGCCCGCCTCAGCGCCTTGGAGGATTGGTTGCAGGAAAGGTTTGGCGATGGCTAGGGAGTTGCTACCGCCGACGATGAGGGGGCGTTTTCCGAGACGGGCGATCGCCTCTCGCGATCGGGCTAGGGCATTTTGACCCCGCAATACACAAGCGGGGGCAATTGTCAAGGATAATATTGATGTGTCGGTTTTGGTTGAGGTAGAGGTTTGAGTCATTGAGCTGGGAGCGTAGTGACGAGTTGTGGAATTAGTGGACTTATAGGATAACTCTAACAAGGCTTTGGCAACGGTCGTGGTTTTCTCAAGTTTTTGTTAAGTATTGTGCGGGGTTGGAAGATGGGAAAGGGGATTTGAGGGGCGATCGGTATGATAAATTTACAAATATAGGCAATTTAAAGGATAAGGCAATGCTGACTAAACAAGATTGGGACTGGTTAGCAGTGTGTTCTCATTATCAAACTGCTGTCACAGTCCAGACACTTCTCAAAGAAGGAAAATCTATGGAAGCCACGGCAGGTTTAGAATCTTTAATTGAAGCAATGGTAAGAAGTGAAAAACGTGCATTAAAAAGCCAATTAATCCGTTTAATGCTTCACATTATTAAATGGAAATGTCAACCTCAAAAACCAACTTCTAGCTGGGCTATCAGTATTCTCACGGCGCGCCGGGAAATAGAAGATATTCAGGAAGAAGTCCCGAGTTTGAATCGTGATGTTGTTGAATCTATTTGGGATAAATGTTTTCAAGCAGCCGTGAAAGAGGCTGAAACCGAAATGAGGAAAATTAAATGTCACTTAACCTCCCTTTCTTGGTCTGAAGTTTTTGAGGATGAATATACTTTACCTGATAACGAAGAAGATTAAAGTTTGGATCGATACGAATCTGGATTTAACCGCCGATTGCCATAACTATTGATTTATGATAAATTTAGGAATATAGGTAATTCCAAGGAAATAAGAATGCTGACTAAACAAGATTGGGACTGGTTAGCAGTGTGTTCTCATTATCAAACGGCTGTCACAGTCCAGACACTTCTCAAAGAAGGAAAATCAATGGAAGCCACGGCAGGTTTAGAATCTTTAATTGAAGCAATGGGAAGAAATGAAAAACGAGCATTAAAAAGCCAGTTAATTCGTTTAATGCTTCATATTATTAAATGGAAAAATCAACCTGAAAAACGAACTGCTAGCTGGGCTATTAGTATTCGTTCCGCGCGTCGAGAGATTGAAGAAAGTCAAGAAGAAATGCCGAGTTTGAATCGTGATTTTATTGAGTCTATCTGGGAGAAATGTTTTCAAGTTGCGGTGAAAGATGCTGAGGATGAAATGGGTAAAAAATGTCAATTAACCTCACTTGGTTGGTCTGAAGTTTTTGAGGATGAATATATTTTTGAGAATTTTTGAGTTCTGTCAAATTTTGTAGTTCCCTATGTGCAAATCGCGCCATAATTTTCATCTTTCCCTGTTAGTAGTTCACCCATCACACCGCCAAATCTTGATACTCCCACCATTACTGCCACTAACCAGAGTGTTTCCATCCGGGCTAAAACTGACCGAATTAACCTTGTTTGAATGCCCTGTGAGAGTGCGATTTTCCTGTCCGGTTTTCAGATTCCAAAGCTTGATAGTGTTGTCTCCACTACCACTAGCAATAATTTGTCCATCCGGGCTGATGGCGACAGAATTAACATAGTCTGAATGCCCAAGGTTTCACCCATTCTTCTGCCAACCCATTTTCAGCCAATTCATCCTTTAAATTAAACAACTGAGGTTCATAGCAGGGGTCAATATTGAGATAATACAAATCCGCTCAAGTAAAATTTGCTTGGTTTCCTCTCGATTCAACTTAGAAAACCAAGTATCTTTATCCCAAATTGTTTGAATTTCAGTCAGCTTTATCTGAATATCCTTTGCTTGCAATTCCCGCATCAAATCCCGCTGCAAGGCTGACAGCTTCAGTCTATCTTGCTGTTGCTGTTCCTGCAACTCAATGCGACGTGCCGTTTGTGCTATTGTCAGCTTTAACAATTCGTTATCTCTGACATTTTTCGCTTTGGCGTATTCCAGCATTTCTTGGGAATAACGCTGTTTTGCTTGCTCTATTTCAGTCGAATCAGATGAATTATTGGGATCGGGAATCAGGATATCTCGGTACTTTTGAGATTTATTGCCGAAGGCTTCTCCTAGTTTGTAGCCGATATTTCGGGCGATGGGTGAGAGCACTTCCAATATGTAGGGCGCGATGGCGAGGATTGCTTTTGCGAGCATAGATGTGGGTGAGGATGTGGTTGTTAATAGTGTAGCAGCTTGTAGGTTGGGTGGAAGAATGTAACCAACTCAATCTTTTTTTTGATCGCGCTCTATCGTGGCTAAATCACGGCTTAACTTTCTACGTTTGGGATTAGCACGCACAATGTGTTGGTGGTTATCGCTTGCTGGATAGAAATAGAGCGAGTCCTTGAATTTAACTTTATCAACACTTCTGCTTTTTCCTTGAGCTTCAATGCTTTTGCCTCTAGTAACAGGAACCGTTATATGAGCAATAAATTGCTTTCCCGAAATTTCATTCTCTGCCAAATTGCGCCTCCATTTTTGGATAAATAGTGGCAATTCTGACGTTCGCCGAAGGGCATATAAATAATTGCATAACCGCGATTTATAGGGATTTATAACCCGTTGCAGCAATTGACTAAAATAAACAATTTCGTACTCATCCCCCAATTCCTTCTGAAGTTGTTTCCATAAACTAATACCTTCTCTTTCAAAAGCTATCTCTTCCTGTGCACTCGCAAAACCAGCCGAAGCCGGATCATCCCAGTCAATAATTCCATCATAAATCTTTTGCCAATTGAGTAACCGTTCAATTGTTGCCTCACTCAGCGGTAATTCCCAGGGTTCAATATCACCACCATCATCTCTATCCCACAAGGGATAACAACTATAATCAGGCATTAACTTAATTCTTTGCAACATCATGATCTCTCCTGAGTAAACCGACGGATTAAATTTTGCCTGGTGGGATTAGCGCCAACAATATAGCCATTGCTTGCTACTTCCACAGAAATATATTGTATCGCACCATTCAACTCAATTTCATAAACTGTTCGACTTCTGCCTTGATTGCCTAAAATCCTACCGTTGATGACAGCAGCGATAACAGCATCAATAATTTTATCTTCAGGGATTCCCCTTCCTGCAAAATTTTCTGCGTGTTGCTTCCGAATGTGTTGCCACCCAGAACCATCATTACCAATCTCCAAAAAAACAATTTTACTATCCGGCAATCTGGCAATCCGCAGAATGTCATCTGGGTTATGCTTAACTCCAGCGGCCCGCAGTTGGGCGATTAACTCCTCTCTCTCAACCTCACCCATCAATAAAATTACCTCTAAACGTGCGATAATCTAAAATCTAAAATCTAAAATCTAAAATCGAATGACTGAACAGCCAACTGCAACCTACCGCACTGAAAGCGACTCGATGGGAGACAAACAAATCCCATCAAATGTCTATTATGGCATCCAAACTCTGCGCGCTATCGAAAATTTCCCGATTAGCGGGATTAAGCCTTTATCGACTTATGTTGATGCTTGTGTTTTAATTAAGAAAGCTACGGCGATCGCCAATGGTGAACTCGGCTGCATTCCGCAAGATATCAGTCAAGCTATTGTCCAAGCAGCCGACGAAATCCTAGCTGGTAAATTGCGGGATCAATTTGTAGTTGATGTCTATCAAGCTGGGGCAGGAACTTCTCACCACATGAATGTTAATGAAGTTCTTTCTAATCGCGCTTTGGAAATTATGGGTGATGAAAAAGGCAACTACAAGCGTGTTAGTCCTAACGATCATGTAAACTATGGACAATCGACCAATGATGTGATTCCGACGGCGATTCGGATTGGCGGATTGTTGGCGCTGGAAAAAACTTTGTTGCCGGCTTTGTCGAAGGCCGTAGCCGCTCTAGAAAGCAAAGCCACAGAATTTCAAGATATTGTAAAATCAGGCCGCACTCATATGCAAGATGCAGTGCCTGTGCGACTCGGTGAAACCTTCCGCGCTTGGGCTCAAATTCTCAGAGAACATACCTTGAGAATTCAAACTGCATCGGCGGATTTGACATCCTTGGGATTGGGTGGCAGTGCGGTGGGTACTGGCTTAAATACTCATCCTGAATATTGTCAAAAAGTTGCTGAAATTCTCTCGACATTAATTGATAAACCTCTGAAACCAGCGACACATTTAATGGCGGCTATGCAGAGTATGTCGCCGTTTGTAAATGTGTCTGGTTCGCTGCGAAATCTGGCTCAAGATTGCGTTAAAATGTCCCATGACTTGCGTTTGATGGACTCCGGACCGAAAACGGGTTTGAAAGAAATTCAACTGCCTCCGGTGCAGCCTGGTTCGTCAATTATGCCGGGAAAATACAATCCTGTGATGGCGGAAATGACTTCGATGGTTTGTTTTCAAGTCATGGGTTATGATAGTGCGATCGCCCTTTGTGCCCAAGCGGGACAATTGGAGTTGAACGTGATGATGCCCCTGATCGCCTACAATCTGATTCACAGCATCGAAATTTTGGGCAATACGATTAGTGCCCTGAGCACCAAATGTCTGGCAAAAATTGAAGCTAAGGGCGATCGATGTCTCGCTTATGCTGAAGGTAGTCTCGCCCTCGTTACCGCCCTCAACACCCACATCGGTTATCTCAACGCGGCGGCTGTTGCCAAAGAATCCCTAGAAACTGGCAAATCTTTGCGGCAAATTGTGCTAGAACGCGGTTTAATGAGTGCAGAAGACTTGGCAAAAGTTCTAGACTTAGAGAAAATGAGTGCGATGCCCACCTCTTCTGCTAAGTAAGCTCAACTTAAAAAAACAGAATACTCAGATCCCCAACTTTTTTAATAAGTCGGGGGTCTAACAGCAGATATCCCACCTTAAGTTATTCTTGGATAGTGTCAAGTTTCGGAGCAACATTTATGCGCGCAGGTTCTTTTAGTAAGTTAGTCCCTGATAGAGAGAATACAACGCAAGTTACCTTTTATTATGTGGAAGGTCAGGCAGAAACGTTTACAATTTCTATGCCTGCACGAGATTTTCAAGAGGAAGTAATGAATTTATTAAGCCAACCTTGGTTGACTTTTCATTTAAACGATCAAACCGTTTTTATCTGTACATCCAGAGTGGTGAAAGTGGAAATAAAACCCGCGATTCCAGAACTTCAAGGTCAAGGAATATTCCCTAACTCCCAGCGAGTTACGACAATGCAGCGTGGAGCTGCTGGCAGATTACCAATGGATATATAATTTAGTTATTGGTTATTGGTTATTGGTTACTTGCTACGCTCAGGGCGCAGCAAATAACCAATAACCATGAACAAACAACAAATAACCCATAAAATCATGCCTAAAGTTAGTTTAATTAGAGCTAATTCCTACGATCGCCAAATCTTGCAAAAATCCTTAGAAAGCTTGATAGCACCCTTGGGGGGAATGTCAGCTTTTGTCAAAAAGGGCGATCGTGTTCTACTCAAACCCAACCTACTCACAGGTTCTCGCCCCACCAAAGAATGCGTCACCCGTCCAGAATTGGTCTATTGTGTGGGAAAAATGGTAATAGAAGCGGGTGGAAAACCGTTTTTAGGTGACAGCCCAGCCTTTGGGAGTGCTATGGGTGTTGCCAAAGCCAACGGCTATTTGCCACTGCTAGAAGAACTGAATTTGCCAGTAGTAGAATTTCAGGGAAAACGTTACGAAACTGTCAGTGACGAATTCAATCATCTCCGACTTTGCAAAGAAGCAATGGAAGCAGATGTCGTAATTAATTTGCCAAAATTGAAATCTCACGTCCAATTAACCGTGACAATGGGCGTCAAAAATTTGTTCGGCTGTGTTCCAGGTAAAATGAAGGCTTGGTGGCACATGGAAGCTGGTAAAGATAGCGCCAGATTTGGTGAAATGCTGGTAGAAACTGCACGCACAATTAACCCAAATCTGACTATTTTGGACGGAATTATTGGACACGAAGGTAATGGGCCAAGTGGTGGCGAACCTAAGTTTTTGGGAATTTTGGGCGCATCAAGTGATGTGTTTGCTTTGGATAGAACCATAGTTGAAATTATTAATGCTAATCCCGCTAGTGTTCCGACTGTGGTGGCGGCGATGAAGTTGGGGCTTTGCTCGAATTTAGAGGCTATTGATTTTCCGCTGTTGCAGCCGGAGAGTCTGAAGGTGTGGGATTGGAAGTTGCCGGAAAATATGATGCCGATCGACTTTGGTATGCCTCGTGTGGTCAAGTCGGCGTTCAAACACCTTTATATCAGGTTTATTAAAGAAAGGTTCAGCATCCGGGTTTCCGATTAGCTCGCGGAAAGAAATGGGTAAAAGTTCCTGTTGTTATACCTTGTGCTTCGCCCTGTTAATTGTGAAGAAATATGACGCATATGTTACAATCTCAAATAGATTTTATGTTAAGCTTTAATAAGCTTGTCCTAAATCCTATGGTTTAAAGTATTTGTATCATTGTATTCAGAATTCGTGAATCACTCGTGCTGTTTTGCTAGCTCGCAGCAATCGGAAAATGATATTTAGGTATAAATACTTCGAGTAGGTCTCAATTTGAACTGTAGTTAGTGGGAAGTTGCACTAATATTTATAATTGAGCGATAAATTATAAAGACTCAGTAAAGATAGAAAAAGTATATTGACAATTGTACTGATCTTGCATGATAATCCCCACATATCAACTAAATCCGGCTTGAATAACCCCTTTATTTATTAGTCAATAGAATTCGAGCGAAAGCTGGTATGTTAGCGGTTTCAACCGCCTAGCCTTCGAGGGGTAATAGACCCGTATTTGATCGGAAAGATGGCTGTTATTAAATGTACAAAGTTTAATCCAGTTGCTTTATCCATCTGTCGGTATTACAAAGCTCTGAAACAGTTTCAGAAACCCTTCTCGTATCAGGGATGGAAACCTAAATTCGGTTGATATATTTTATGGGTATGGATGTTTTTTTCAATTCCACCAAGGATTCATTACTAGATCGACAATAAAAAATCACCACCACAAAGGAATATCTAGCAGATGCCTACTAACAACAACCTGACAATCTTACAACCTCTACAAGCAAAACTATTGCCAGATGGTCAAGTTTTACTCACCCGTAAACTAATAGAAGCGATAGTTGAATTAAATAATTATTGGGATGGTTCCATTACTGTGATGATGGAAGAATCCCAATTCGAGAACGGCAATATCGATCAAAAAGTATTCAAGATTAATGAACTACCTTTTAATTTAGAGGTGATTTCTTTCGATCTGATTACGCCAGCTTTACTGAAAAAACACCACAGCTCTGTAGTATTAGCAGTGCCCGGATACCGACAGAACCATATTGCTCAAGTCTGTAAGTTAGCGGGAGTGCCGTGTATTTATGTTTCTGAATACACTTTGAAAACGCGCAACCAAATTGCGAGTGTAACTACAAGTAATCCGATTATGCGCCTGCGGAAACTGCTGTGGGAATACAATCAGGAAAAAAAGCAGTGCAAGGCGATCGTCATGGCAGATGGATTGCAATGCAACGGCACTCCTACCTACGAAGCCTACAAGCATATCAATCGCAATCCACTGTTTTTCTTTGACACCCGGATTAGCGAGGATATGTTAGCCACAGAGGCAGAAATTGAAAAACGCACTGCAAACAGCTTGCAAGATAGGCCTCTACGTTTGTTGTTTTCAGGTCGCCTGGTTAAAATGAAAGGAGCCGATCATTTACTTTTGGTTGCTCAAGAACTGAAGCAAATGAAAGTTAACTTTGAACTGTTCATCAGCGGTTCAGGTGATTTAGAAAAGACGATGCACAAGACCATCGCAGCTAATCAACTTCAGAACTTGGTGAAAATGCTTGGCGTACCAGACTTTAAAACTGAGTTTTTCCCCTTTGTAAAGAAGAATATTGATTTGTTTGTTTGCTGTCACCGTCAGGGCGATCCTTCCTGTACTTACATAGAAACTATGTCTTGTGGAGTGCCGATTGTGGGCTATGCTAACGAAGCATTCGAGGGGATTTCTGCAATGTCGGAAACCGGATGGGTTGTACCAATGAATCAACCTAAAGTGATGGCCCAGAAAATTGCACAACTCAGCCAGCAGCGGGAAGCAATTAAGTCTATGTCGTTCAAGTCTCTTCATTTTGCTCAAAAGCATACTTTTGAGAAGACTTTTAAAGCTCGCGTAGAACATATGCAGCAGGTGATTGCCCAATCAAAGCAGCCTGAAGAAGCTACCGAAAGTCGATTATCTGAAGAGGCAAATCCGATTTTTGCGTAATATTAAATCCTGCGATTTACCCTGATTACCCCCTTTATTCGGTGGCGATTGAAACCGCTATTACTACCATTAAGTAGGCTTTGGCAGACTTAAGATCTAAAGGGGGTATTTGAGGTGACTACTGTTTGCACTTCCATGGGATTTGATTTTGGTTACATCAAATCCTCTCTTCATCATCCTGTATTAAACTCTCTCTTCTCTTCCTTCGCGTCCTTTGCGCCTTCGTGGTTAAATCATTCCGATACAACCGGAATTGATATTACATCACCATTGCGCCCGATCGCTAATAATGCGATCGCCAAACTCAGCTAAAAACTCCCTGCTGTAGCAGGGCTGTCTATGGATTATCTTTAATAAGCACCCTGATAAATTTACAGTCAAAACTCAAACCAATTAGTTATTATCTCGACTTTTTACTTTTTACTTCTGAAAACCCACAATTCCCAACCACCTTGGAATATTTAACCGTACAATACTTCTTTCATAGGTGGCGTAGCATCTTTAGGATCGAACTGTTTTAATTTCAAAGCTTGTAATAAAAACAGCCCGATATAAAGTGGATTCAACAAAACATACCGCTGCCAAAGACGCCCTGGTTCCATGACAAGTCGAAACAGCCATTCTAAACCCAACTTACCTAAAAGATCGGGAGATTTAGCCAAATTTCCTGAATGAAAATCGTAAGCAGCACCTACAGCAATCAGAGGCATTGATAATTCATCGCGATATTCGTAGGCCCAAACTTCTTGTCTGGGACACCCCAAACCTACAAAAGTAATTGCTGCACCGCTGTCGCGAATTTCCTGAGCGATGCGATGTTTTTCTTCCGTAGTAGTCTGTCGGAATTTAGAAGGCTGCATTCCCGCAATAATTAACTTGGGAAAACGCTGGCAAAGATTTTTAGATAAAGCCTCAAGTACACAAGGTTTAGAGCCGTATAGATAGATAGACAACCCTTCGACGGCGGCACTTTCGCAGATTTCTAACATCGCATTCGGCCCGCAAACGCGATCGGGCAATTCTGTATTATAGAGCAAATTTAATGCCCATCTGACTGGTTGTCCATCTGGCAATACTAAGTCGATGTGATTGAGGCGATAGCGGTGAGTGCTGTCAAGGACTCCTGTCATTACGCCGTGCACCGCTAAAGCCGAAACCGACATTGGTTTGCCGGCGCGAGCTGCGCCAATAATTTTGCTAACTGCCGCTTTATAATCAACCGCATTTACTAAGATTCCCAGAACATTCTTTTTACCCTTGTCAATCATTTGGCACCTCTTTAAGCCAACGGTCGTGGTTACATTCATAAATTTCCTGAAGAATTTGTTTGACGTTATATTTCATTTTCCAATCTGGGTAGTGACTCTCGAATTTTCCATTGTCACTAATCCACCATATATGATCGCCTATGCGATTACTTTCAGCATAGGTCCAATTGAATTTGCGATCGGCAATTGTCTCGCACATTTCGATAGCTTCTAGCATAGAACAATTGCTGTACCTGCCACCTCCTGTGTTGTAAACCTCTGCGCTTCTGGGAGCTTTGAAAAATTCATAAAATGCTGAAATTAAATCTGCGCTATGAATGTTGTCCCGGACTTGCTTACCTTTGTATCCGAAAACGGTGTAGGGAGTTCCTGTCACCGCGCATTTCATTAAGTAGGCCAGGAAGCCGTGCAATTGAGCTCCTGAATGATTCGGGCCTGTCAGACAGCCTCCCCGAAAACAAGCCGTGTTCATATTAAAATAGCGGCCGTATTCTTGAACTAAAATGTCGGCAGCTACTTTGGATGCACCAAACAAACTGTGCAAACATTGGTCGATGGACATATCTTCCCGAATTCCCCCTTCGTAAGTATGACCCGGTGCAATTTCCCACCTGTGTTCTAATTCCACTAAAGGCAATTTGTTTGGTGTATCCCCGTATACTTTGTTGGTAGAAGTGAAAATAAAAACGGCTTTGGGACAGTACAAACGAGTTGCTTCTAAAAGATTTATCGTGCCGTTGGCATTGACGGTAAAATCTATTTTAGGAGCACGGGCTGCCCAATCGTGGCTCGGCTGGGCTGCGGTGTGAATTACTAATTCGATCGACTCGCCGTACCGCTGAAAGATATTGGTAATTGCTTCATAGTCGCGAATGTCAATATCTAAGTGGTAATACTTAGTCCCCAAGGATTGTTCTAGCTGTTGGCGGTTCCAATTTGTAGAACCATCTGCACCAAAAAAGAACTGGCGCATATTATTGTCAATGCCCACTATATCCAAGCCTTGTTTAGCAAAGAATTTACAGGCTTCAGAACCAATTAAACCCGCAGAACCCGTAATAATTGCAACGCTCAAATTTTATCCTCCTCAGAAATATTGTTTGATATTTTGGCGATCGAATACATCAGAAGTTAGCCAGATTTTCGATCGAGTAGATCTTCGCACAATTGGGCAAAAAATTTACCTTTAACATCCCAATCATATACTTCTTTGACGCGCTTTCTACCTGCTTCACCCAAACGCGATCGCCCTAAAGGATCTTTGCCTAAACACACTATAGCTTCTGCTAAACCTTCCACAGCGCGATCGGGGTCTGTAGCCGGAACTTTAATGCCCGTTTCAGCAGTAACCTGAGTAGCAGGACCACCCAAATCCAAACAAATCACCGGACGACCTATCCCCATCATTTCCGTGCAGACAAAACCCCCAGAATCGTGCAAACTAGGGTGAAGGAGAACGTGAGATTCCCCCATTTTAGAAAGAGTTTCACCACGAGGTAGAGAACCCCAAAAATGAACCTGGTTTTTGATTCCCAATTCTGTTGCCAAAGTTTCCAAACGCTGCCTTTCTGGACCATCTCCCACAATCCAGTATTCCGATTGTTCCAGCTTCGCCTCCGCAAATGCACGGAGTCCCAAGTGCACTCCTTTCCAGTGTAAGAGACGACCGACACTGATGAATCTAATGGGTTGTTCCGGGGGAGTTGGCAATTTTGCTAGTGCTTGAATTTCCGGCTGCGACAAACCGACTTGCGAGAAAATTTTCACATTTTTTGCTTTCAGAAATCGGAGTCTTGCCGCCGTTTCTTCGGTAGTTGCTAACGCGACAACACTGCGACGCGCCGTCAGCCCTACAAACGGATCGCGTTCCCCCAATCTTTGAGCCCATTCCCGGAGAGTTTCGTAAATTTTGCCCCGGCGGCTAAAATCTTGCCAAAAAGGCTTTGGTGCTGCTTCTGCACCCCCCACAGGCCCCCAAATGAAAGGGTGCGGTAATAATGCTAGGAAACTGGGAGACCAATGTTTCACATAAGTTACGTGCTGTATTATGTCAAAACCGATCGCGCGATCGAGTTTCCGAGCGATAAAATAAGCCCAGATTTGCCACAAATAGTAGTGAAGTTGCAGCAATCCTTGTTTCCCTTTCCAATCTTCGCTCCACCCAAAGGGGTCAAAATAAATAAAATGCAAATTGGGTACTGGATTGCGTTCTAATTCTGCTTCTATGTACGATCGACAAAAAGTGCGAGTAAATACCCAAGTTTCGTGATATTTAGCAGCTTGAATCACTGTATTCCATCCGACTCCTTCTTCAGAGCCGAGATTTGGTTCGCAAGCAAAAGCGGATAATAGAACTTTCATCAATTATTTGGTATAGGGCATTGGGCATTGGGCACCTGTGCTGAGCGTAGCCGAAGTATTGGGCATCGCTGCACTGGGCATCGCTGCACTGGGCATTGCTAACAAATAACAACTGTCAACTAACAACTGCGAACAGTTAACAGTTAACTGATTTCATTAAAAAAGAGATAACTTCGACATAACCTTTAGCCGCCGTTTCAGGAGTTTTTTGAGCAATTAGCTGTCGCGACCGCTCCCCCATCGACTCAATCAAATCAGGATTATCTAGAAAAACTTGCATTTTTTCTGCTAACTCCTGAGCCTGACTAGGATCGAAAATATAACCGTTTTCCCCTGACACAATCAATTCACAGGAAGCCGCACCCTTTGAACACAATACCGGTTTTCCAAACACCATTGCTTCTGGTACAACCATGCCCCAGACATCCTCAAAAGTAGGAAATACAAAAACATCAGCTTGGTCAAAATAAGTCCCCAAACTTCCGTAATCTACCCATCCCACCCATTTTACTTGTTCGTAAAAATCTTGTTCTCTAATAAAACTTTCCAATTCCTCCTGCTGGTCTCCCTTGCCAACAATCAGTAAAGTATAATCAGAATATCCTTGTTTTTTGAGAAGAGCACAAGCTTCTAACAGCGTCTTAATTCCTTTTCTGGCGGTAATCCGCCCCACATATAAAAAAATCGGCTGCTTGAGGTCTAATTTTTTGACCTTAGTTGTGGACAAAGGTTTCAGCAGCGTTTCCGCATCGGGAACTAAATAAGTTCTCGTAAAAACTTCCGCTTCTGGTACATTCAGCGATTCTACCAAATATCTTTTTCCTGCTTCGCTGTTAGAAACAAAAGCATCAGCAAACTTCGCTAATATGCGTCTGACAGATGTCCGAAAACTCGAATCTCGAAAATCTGTGTTCGGGGAACTACCATCATAAATAATGGCAATTCGCCACCGACAAATAGGTTTAAGAAGCACCACCAAGACAGTCCACAAAGAAAAAGCTTGAGGAAAAACTATATGAGGTCTAAATTTGAGCAAATGACCGATGATACTGGGTGATACGGCGATAAAACCGCGATCGTACCCTGTTTCAATCTTTTCCGTTTCGACAAACTTAGTCTCGCCTACCAATACAATCGAAGATGCTCCTGGTAGCGTCGGATCGAATCCAGACCAAACACGACCAGTATAAAAAACTGTATTCTTAAATACTTTGGTAAATTCTCTCAATACTGGCTGCCAGTAAGCTCCCAATTCGACTTCCGGGACTAGCCAAGCGACGCGGATTTCATCCATGCGATTCACCTTTTAGTTGTAGGAGTAGAGCTGATTAGCCACGATAGCCTAAAGGCCCTCGGCGGACTGAGGTGAGAATCAACCTCAAATAAGGTAGCAGCCAATATATCGGCCACAATATATTTGTGTGCCGCTTTACGAGCACTTTCGACTCTTTGGGACTAAAACCTTTGGGTTGCATTACCTGTTTCCAGCGATCAAGCAAACTCATGTTCGGGTCTTCCCAGCAGTTACCCTCAGACGGGTTAGCCGAGCAGGTTCCGACGTATCCGGGAACTACCCAAACTGTACAATTTTGTTGCACCGATCGCAAACCGTAGTCAATATCTCCCATGCTGTGAATAAAAGCTGGGTCTAAGTTACCCACTAATTCAACTACCTCTCGCGGTATCAAAACGCAGTTGCCGTTCATTGTACTGCACTGTTGAGCTTCGGCGATCGGTTCCAGCAGACGAAAATGCAGAGGGTGCCACCAGCTAGTCCGCAACCAGCCCCCGTAAGTCAGCGCCCCAGTTGTCGCATCGTGAGTAGAACCCACTGCAATCGGTCGCCTGTGGCCTTGCTCGGCCAAGCTTCTGGACGTTGCCAGCAGAGTGTTCACAGCCGACGGTTCCAGTACAGTGTCATCGTTGAGCCAGAGGTAGTAGTCATAATCATGCTTCATCGCTTCCGCCAATCCCTGCCGCATTCCCCCATTCCAGAACAAATTCCCATCTCCGCCCAGCAATTTCACCTGGGGATAAGTCTCCTGCACAGCTTCGCGAGTACCATCAGTGCTGGCATCGTCCACTAAGTAGACCACCAGCAATACATCTGCTGGTAGTATCTGATTGAATAATGCCGCGAGACTAGCTAAGGTCTTTTGCTTGCGATTGTGGCAAGTTATGATTGTCGCTATAGTGCTGTGTGGTTTCATCAATCTATAATAGTTTCATTCAATATTATTGTAGTCTGGAAAAAATTATGAGGCAATTCCTAAAAAAAATAGCGTACCAAATGCTTAAGCCTCTGGGATTTGATGTCCCGCGAAAAGGCATGAGAACATCTATGTACGGTATGCTCGATCAGTTGATCGAGTTGGGTTTTCAACCAGAAACAGTTATAGATGTCGGCGTTGCCTACGGGACTTTTGAATTGTACGAAAAGTTCCCCACAACCAACTTCTTACTGGTAGAGCCTTTGATCGAATACGAGAAAAATTTAAAAGCAATTTGTCAAAAATACCATGCTGAGTATATCATGGCCGGCGCCGGTGCTCAAGCGGGAAATATTACGATTAATGTTCACCCTCAACTCTACGGATCTTCTACTCTCAACGAGTCAGAAGGCAGTCTGGCCGACGGTATACCTAGAGAAATCCCTCTAGTTGTTCTCGATGATGTGTGCCGGGAAAAAAACTTAAAAGCCCCTTATTTATTGAAAATTGATGTCCAAGGTGCCGAGTTGAATGTTTTAGATGGCTGTCGTCAGATGCTTGAGGATACAGAAGTAATCATACTGGAAGTATCCCTGTTTCAATTCTTTGTTGGTGGCCCGCAATTATACGATGTTGTGAGTTATATGAAAGAGCGCGGATTCGTCACCTACGATATTTTTGGAGGTTACATCCGCCCTCTCGATGGAGCGTTGGCTCAGGTAGATATGGTGTTTGTTAAAGAAAACGGACTATTTAGAAAGTCTCATTTTTTTGCGACACCACAGCAGCGGAAACAGTTAGTTTAATTGGCTGCACTGTTGGCGGCGCTGGCGAGTTCAGAAAACAGCGACAAGTAGCGGCGAGCTTGTATGTCTGAGGTGAATTCTTGTTCGACTTTCTGGCGCGCCCTGGTGCAGAGTTTTTGGTGTCGATCGGGATTTTCTAGTACCCATGCAATACCTGTAGCTAAATCTTCTGTTTCATAAGGTTTAGCTAAGTAGCCATTGGAGCAATGCTCGATCAAATCTGGCATTCCCCCAATCTTGAATCCGACACTGGGGATGCCACAGGCTGCCGCTTCCATCACCGTATTCGGTAAATTATCGTAAACAGAAGGAGCCACGAACACATCCGCTGCTGCATAAACTATTGCCAGAGAAACGTCGTCAGCGAATTTACCTAAGTAATGCGTGTTAAAACCAAGTTCAATCGGATTGGCTGCTCCCGAAGAACCAAAAACTAGCAACTGTATGCGATCGTTCCAGCCCGATTTACTGAGACTTTGCAAAGCCGATACCAGCAAGTTAAATCCTTTCCAGCGATCGCCCGTACCGCTAGCACCGCCAAAGAGTACAATTTGTTTATCTTGAGGTAAATTCAGGATTTCTCTAGCCCATTGCCGGTTGATGGGTTTGTACTTTTGAGTATTAATCCCATTCGGAATTACCTCAACTCGCTCGTCTTTAAACAGAGCACTAGAACTAGCACATTTCGCCAGCCAAGCACTAGGGCTAACCAAAGTTAAGTTAAGATTTTTCCAAGCTTTCGCTTTCCTGTGCCACACCCAACGCGACAAATCCCCATCCTTGCTGCTGTGGAGTTGGTGACAGCTACCGCAAGATTCAGTATAGCGATCGCACTCTTCGCTATAGTGACATCCACCCGTGAAAGGCCACATATCATGGAGAGTCCAGACTAGGGGCTTATTAAACTTCGGAATGGTTTCTACTTGCATATACCCGCCACAAACCCAGTGTAAATTAATAATATCTGGTTGGATTTTGGCAACTTTCGCAGCCAGGGAGTCTGGTAGCCATTGAGGAGAAAATATGGCGGGATTTCTCTGAGGATAAAGCCGTAATGGAGCATTTGATATAGTCGAAATAATCTTATCAAACTTGTTGGCTACCCCATCCTGTGACACAATGACATTTGCATCCCCACTTATCTTATTTTTCACCAGCATTTGGGAAGACACCCCAATCCCCTGCAAACCTGCGTGCAGTCTATAAGCTGCGCGGGCTGCACCACCGACCGTATCAGAACTATTAAGAACTACAACCTTCATCTACCTTGCCTGTCCTCTAGATTTAGAACGTCTAATGCGATCGGATTTGTGTCAACACTTTATGGACTTTTTTTTGTATCTTCTTTAGCAGCGGCGGATCGTAATCATACAAAGTATTTTGAGTGAAATTATCTGCTTGGGCGTCCCGAATTGCAAAGGGTGGGTGTTTCAACGGAAATGTTAGGGCTTCCGCTGCCATATTATTATATGGACTGGTGACATCCCCCGTGTGAGTTCCCCCCGTACCGTGTCCGATGTTAGAAGCTAAATTGACATTAGCTAGAATATTCATACCATTTTGAATAAAGCTAGCAAAAGCCCACTGGAAATCCCAAGTATCTATCTTTTTCTCATAACAAAGCTCAAAAGTATTCGTCCAAACTTTTACTGCTTGCGGATCTCCCAGTACATCCGCCAAAAAATTACCATCGCGAATTTCCGGCCACAACTTCATATCTAAATCGTAGTGCTGCCAAGCTCGTCTCCAAGTCGCCCAACTCCAGCAGTGATTGTAGCGAGAAAAGTAGTAGCTGTAATCAGTTCTTTTTCGCCCAAACTGAACATTTTGACCGGAGATTGACATGATTCGGCGATCGTCTCGGTAGCGATCGAGCAATTCTTCAGCAAAACGGAAAAAGGTCGGATGAGGCAAACAGTCATCCTCAATAATAATCGCCTCTTCCACCATCTCAAACACCCAATTGATACCGCTGGAAACCCGTAGCCGACAGCCCAGATTTACGTCAGCATAATTTTTCAATACTTCGCAGTCCCAATCTACTCGCTCAATAATGGCACGAACGCGATCGCAATCTCGGTCTTCCCCCAGTCTATCTGCACGGGGTCCGTCCGCAACTACTAACAGTTTCGGTGGCTTCACTTTGCGAATTTCTGCAAACACCCTTTCGGTTTCTTCCGGGCGTTTAAAAATAATAAATGCGACGGGAGTTTTCAATTGCCAATCCAACATTTAAATTCTCTACTATAATTTTAATTCACAACATCAGCAGTCATATAGGATTTAAACTCAGCAAAATTCAGAACCATCACAGTCGCTATGAATGCCAGTGTATCATTTTTCGTCTGATATGGCAAAAATCTATAGCGACCAGAAGCCATTCTAGGGTTGCTTTCTTGGTAGATAATATCTTGAGCAAAGTTGCCCCAGCGCTCATCTATTAAATCAATGGTCATGCCAGCATGGGCCGAAGGCAGTAGCATATTAGAGCCGTGCAGACCAATTACTAAACGGCTTTCTGCATACAAGTGGCATATTTCCTGTTCAATTTTTTCAGTAAAACTATCCACCCTATAATCTTTAATCCATTCTGGGAACTTAGTTGTTGTCCCCAGACCAGCCACTGCAAATTTAGCCGTTGGTATCTGCAACCTGATTTTCTTAAATACTTCCTGAATCATCAAATTTTGGAGCCATAGTGCAATTTTTTGACCCTTCAGCTTTCTCAAAACTCGGAACAAAAAACGATTAACTAACAAACGATCTTCGCGCCAGATAAAAGTAATTTTGATTTCTTCTCCATCAAAATTGTGTTTGGGCACCCTCGTAAACCTGGTGATGTCAAACCGACTCGGATGAGAATAGGCTTCGCTGACATAAATCTCCTCAAAACGTTTAGTTTCTTCCTGCACAAACTCGGCAAAGCTGGGGTAATAATTCAGACCATTTTTTAAAGAGATAGGTACTGTCCAGACTTCCGCCACTCCTTCGGGAACCATCCACCTTAAAAACTTAGGCACGATCGTAATTAGCCCAAATTCCGGGTTGCAATCCAAGTGTCTTTCTGCATTGAGTAACTTTAACAGGGAGTGACCGTAAAGATAGTCAATACAGTTTAAGATGATTACCCGATCGCACTTCTTAAAAATTTCTTTGGTGATTTCAAGTTTCTCAGGTCTCGGATTTTGGAGTGAATGGAGCAAGGGTTTTCCTAACCATTCTGCCATCCTCTTATCCCCAGAAAAAACCTCTCCTTTTGCTAAATCAACTTGAATGGATGTGTGAGACCCATGACCAACTCTCAATACATCGATTATTTCAGTGTCAGAGTCCTTTAACTTAGATTTCACACAAATCTGAATCCCCTGCCATAGGACCTCGATGGGTGTGAGAGCAGCACCTGTTCTGGGACAATTGGATTGCTGCTGAATGTCGGGTTTGATTTTAATCATAAAAACCTCACGGGAGCTTGGAAACCCAGTGGCTTTAGCCCTGGGAGGAAAAGGGACGCAGGATAATTTAGTGTCCCGTCAAGAGTTTTAAAATCCATAATTGTATCCATCTTTTTGATGAATGAGAAAACAACATTTGTAGTTAATTCCTTGAATTAATCCCTGGACTGCTGACACATTAAAACTGCCAGATGAGCGGACAGCGACCCTGCCCGTATAAGTGCCAATCTTTTTACCCGAAGTAACAACAGCTTTTATAATGTCACCCGTCTGAAAACCTTTGACAAATTTTAATCTCGGAACGTACCGAGAAGGAAATCCAAACTTGTCTGTGCGACACATCTGTCTTGAACCATGTCCAGTGGCTTTGATATTTAGGGGTTGATTTGCTAATACAGAAATATTAGGCGCATCCCCTACGCAAACTGCATCAAAGAAGTGGGTTTTTGGTAATTTTAACCGTAAACGGTTGAATTTGGTCAATCCGCCTGAACCCGTGACAATGACCTTGCCTGTTTCTTTCAGGCGATTAAACAAAGCCCATCGGGTTGAGTTGACAGCAGCCGCATCCTTCAATGGGCGCTTAGCTTGTGCCAAGATTTTCTTCAAAATATCGGGCTTTCTCGCCAAGAATATCTTGATATCCTTAGTCCCTTTTTTGGTATTACAAGGTTCACAGGCTAAGCACAGATTAGATACTCTATTGGTTCCACCTGATGATTTAGGATGAATGTGTTCAACTTGTAGCGGTACATTTTCCACACCACAGTAAGCGCATCGTCTATCCCATTTTTCAAGAAGATACTCACGGACTTCGTAACCTTGCAACTTTCCTTGTTGATACTCAATTCCTGATATTTCTGGGGTTTCCATTTTTGGCAAATCGAATCTGACTAATTCTTGAAAGATTGTGTGAACTGGTGCAAGTCTTGACAACTTGTTTACCCAAGTTAAAGTCGTTTCTACACGGTGGCGAAGACTAGGTGCTAACCAACCTTCGGGTCTAGTTCGGTTCAAAAACCTCGCTTGACGATACCTTGTGTGCCGATTTCTGCGACTGCGCCGTAGAGAGCGACGAGACTCTAGCAATCCCTTAATTGCTTGACCGCGATGAGTTAATTCAGCTACCCACATTAGCTCGGAGTCTCGAAGTATAGCTATTCCAGTAACTTTTGAACCAGGGTCTATCTTTAAAGTTACAGGTTGCGGGTCTTGAGACACCACTTTTTTCAAAATTATTGTGAAAGGGTAAAGTCGGAAAACTTTACATTTACCAACCTTTAATAGTTTGCGTGCCAAAGACGGTTTGCATGGTGTTAGTGGTTTGCGGTTGGCATCTAAAACAAAAACGTAATTTGGTTGGATAGACATTGTTGTGTCTCTTCGATTTCTCGTAAAGTTCGCTTTGCCAATGTTATAAGGGCTTTTTACGCTTGCAGCACTGTGTCAGTGACCATAAAACTGTTTAACTGCAAACAACAGAGCGGAAAACTAGCGTCGCATTCTCCGGTGTTATAACCCCAATAACGTAGCCAATTAAGGCGCGAGGCGGGTAAGCACGGCTTCAGTTTATTTGCTGAAGCCCCATGTCTTTAGACCGGGGTTGCTTACTTTATTAATCCCATTATCCGAAAACCCGCTTTGTACAAGTTAAGCGATTTCAAAATTAATTTGCCAAAAGGTCGCAATTCCTTAATCATGAAATTGACTAAAATAATCACATAGAAATAAGTAATCAGAGTAGCTACCGTTGCACCAATCGCTCCATAATTAGGAATCAGAAACCAGTTTAACCCCACATTAAAAATGGAGCCGATGACTGTCAAGTACAGACTGTACCGCAACTGACCCTCTATCGTAAAATAGGTGTTGCGCGCCACCCCAAAGTTACTCCCAAATTGCGCCCAAACATAGATTGCCAGTACCGCTGCTGAACTACTATACTTGTCACCGTAAAGCACCTTTACTATCCAAGGAGAAAGCAATGAAATTGGGAGTGCCACTCCCAACCATAGTATCATCATACTATCACAGTAAATTTGAAATTTATTCATGTATTCTTCATAATTTTTATCTCTTAAATTAGCTAATTTGGGAAAAATAGATGAAGATATAATCATCGGCAAAAAATCGCAGACTTCGGAAATCTTAACCGCCGCAGCATAATATCCCAGTTCAGCATTTTTATTCATCCCACCCAGCATGAGCTGATCGGTCTTTGAATACAAAAAAACTGCAAATGCAGATAACATAATCGGCCAACTTTCCTGCAGTAGTTCCTTGCCCCTGGACCAACTGAATTGCCAATCCTGAATTTTATTTCCCGTAAGCTTATAACAATATAAATAGGCCATGCCGACGATCGCCACCTCTGCCAAGCGAATGCCTGCGAAGGCAAGTAGTGGTGCCCCCAGCATTACCAATCCAATTCTGACTCCGGCTACCAACAAACAGACTGAATTCTTGGCCAGCACTGTATATTTTGACTGGACTTGGGACTCAAACCAAAAATTTATCGTCTCAAAAGCTTGAAATACCGTCCCGGCTGCGATCAAGCCCACTAACCAGCGAGTCAGAGTGTCATTCGGCTTGAATAGGGAAATCATCACCACAGTTAACAACAGAGTGATGCAGCCACCAGTAAATTGCATCGCGAAGGCTGTCCCCAGGGTTTCGTTTTTGCATTCAGGATTGCGAGCGATATCCCGGATGACGATACCACCCAATCCCATGGTTGCTACCGAACTAAAGACGGAAACAAAGGCGATCGAATAGTTGAGCAAACCAAATTGCACCGGCCCCAGATAGCGTGCCACCCAAAGCCCTACGATCAAACCCAGAGCCATCTGCAAAATTTGGTCCGTGAACAGCCACGCCAGATTCACGAGTACCTGACGAAGACCTGGCCCGATTTTTTGACTGGCCACTGCTAGTTTATCTAACATTAGAAAGTTTTGAGTCCTTAAATAGATAAATCAGTTTGTTGAGACTTCGATAGTCAATGCCCAGAGTAGTAATAATACCATAGCTCGGAATTCTACTCATTGGTCAAATTTTAAACTTAATCTAGATTGAGTCGGAATCCCGATCAAGACTCCAACTCCCGTTGGTCGCTCAGGTGGGGCATGGATGAAGATTTGGCACTATCTATACTGAGCCTAACAGTCAGTATCACGTAGCCCAGCCAGACATCCCCAATCTCACCTATAGAACCTTCCGTTATATTATTTAAAATAATAAACACTAAGTAAATAATTGGGATTCCCGATTGAGATAGCGGGCGGCGACTCAGTTCTCTGACAGCAAAAATTAAATTAGTTAACAGAGAAACTAAAATTAGAATCATGCCTGGATAACCAAAAGAAAGCAAAATTGATATGGCACCATTGTGAGCCGTTTTGGGCTGAAACCCATTGGTCGTATATATAAAATAAGCTGGGGTTTGCTCTCCGACTTCATCTTGTTGAAAAAATCCATCAAATCCATAGCCAAACCAAGGACGCTGATTGGCTGCATCGATTAATTTTGGCCAGAATTCCGTGCGTCCAGTCAAGGTCAAATCCTTTCCCAAGCCTCCCACAACAATGGACTCTAAGTTATCGATAATATAAACGCTGGCAATGATTCCCAGCACCGTAAATCCGACAATAGAAGTAAAAGCCCATTGAAATTTTAATTTACTCAAAAAACTTAATGATGATACTACAACTATGAGCATCAAACTATTAACTAAAGAACCGCCAGAGCTAGTAGCTCTCACCAAATAAAAGGAAAAAAACATTAATCCCAGAGCTATCCAGCGTTCTTTCTGAGTTTTAGCACCTTGGGAATAGTGAAGATACCAAAGTGCTGTACATATAACCATGATGCTACCGAAAGCATTTTTGTGACCCGTAATTCCGGCAAATTCGCGTCCCACATTCGGGCGTCGCAAAAAACTAACTATAGCGAGGGAGGTATAGCCCCCTCGCAGTAACCCCGATAGCTCATGCCACTCATATCGTGAACCTATATAAAAACTAACAATTGTAAAACCTGTAAATGCCATTCCTGCTTTTAGTGTAATATCAGGAACTAGCGACCAAAGTGTCGATGTAATTGGCAACAAAAAGTACACAAAACCCGCAGGGTTTCTCAATATTAATGATGACAAACCTTCCACAAATTGCTTGTTTAAAAATTTGACTAATCTGCTACATAAAAGAAATGCAATCCATGGATAAAAAAGAAAAGGAATTTGATAAATAATTCCTTTTTCTGCTTCAGCAATATTTACAAAATGCAGGTAATTAAAAGGAGGTAAATTGACGTGAGGAGATACGAATATGTACAAAATAGTAAACCATCTTTCTAAAGTAAGACCAATTTTTTTTTGACTAGCTATCTGAAAGATGAAGAGAGTAAGAATAAATACGCTCAATCCTAATATAATTAGCAACAAATTATTGCTGAGAATTAGTTCCTTAATTATTTTTGCCATAAATATATTTGTTTGAGTTCTAAGAGGTTCAAATTTGAGATTTGAGATTGGGAATTAAAGAAGTGTTAATTAACTGGCGAGGGAATGTCGCTTGAGTGAGAAGTGCTATAGATTGTAAATTTCTTGAGCCCTATCAAAAATCCTCTCGCCTCTGACTCTCTCCACCTCTAACACCACCATAGACAATATAGATGCACAACCGCCCGTCTGCCATAAACAAGGCATTTCCATGATGAGCGATTAAACTGGTGAAAGATGCTAGTAATCAAATAGGTAGCCTGTGGTTAAGATTGATTTTCCTAAACAAATAACCCTGTCCGTATTGAGTTTAACCTTGTGGACGATCGCCTGGGCGAGTATGATTTCCCTAGGAAGCCCAGGGAGTGCTACGGCGCAAGTCCGATTACGTCCCGGTGCAGCCACCACACCCCCTACAGGGTTGAGGAGATCTCCGGAAAGCTATAAACTAGGTGGAGGCGATCGCATCCAAGTAGAAATACTGGAAGTACCCGAACTCACCCGCGGCTACGAAGTTCTCTCCGACGGTTCTGTCAACCTACCCCTAATCGGTTTAATATCAATCCGTGGCCTGACCTTAGTAGAAGCCACCACTATTATCCGCAACGCCTACCGCCGCGTCCTCAAAGACCCGATAGTCACAGTCAGCCTCGTCGCCGCCCGCCCCCTCAACGTCGGCGTCATCGGAGAAGTCACCAGGCCCGGAAACTTCACCATCACCCTCGCTTCAGGTCCAGGTGTAACACCCTCAGTCCAATACCCAACCGTCACTCAAGCCATCAAACTCGCTGAAGGTGTCACTGGTGTCGCCGACATCCGTAACATCCGTGTCCGCCGGCCCCAACCCGACGGTCCAGACCAAGTGCTCAACGTCAATCTGTGGAAATTCTTGCAGGAAGGAGACATCTCTCAAGACATCATTTTGCAAGACAGAGACACCATTGTGATTCCCACCGTCACCAACTTCAACCAAGCAGAAGCACGCCAATTCGCGACCGCCAACTTTTCCCCACCCCCAGAAAAACCTAGATCCATCTCCATAGTCGGCCAAGTCACCAGCCCTGGAGCTTACGTCGTCATTGGTGGGAACACCACCAACAGCCTGAGCCGGGAAGGATTCCCCACCGTCATCAGGGCTATTCAGCTAGCCGGTGGCATCACTTCAGAGGCAGATATCCGTCAAATTCAAGTGCGTCGCATCACCAGAAAAGGCGAACAAATTATCCCAGTTAACCTGTGGCAATTCCTAGAGTCCGGCGACGGGTCCCAAGATACCATCCTCCAGCAAGGAGATACAATCGTCGTTCCTAAAGCAACTATCGTCAACCCTGCCGAAGCCGGTCTCTTGGCTAACGTTAACTTTGCTCCCCCCGCCATCAATGTGTTTGTGGTAGGAGAAGTCAGAACTCCTCTGGAACCAATCAAGTTGCCGGCCAATGCTACCTTGAATCAGGCTTTGCTCTCTAGAGGATTTTTTGGCTACGAAAACAGCAGAGCTACTAGAGAAACTGTTGACCTAATTCGTCTCAATACTGACGGTACCGCCACTAAACGCACGATCCAAGTCGATTTAACTCAAGGAATTAACGAGGAAAAAAATCCTCAACTCCGCAACAACGATATGATCGTAGTCTCGCGCAGCGGTCTCATCAAATTCGTAGACCGTATGAATACAGTCCTTGGGCCCTTAGGCCCTGCTACCGGAGTGTTAAATTTTCTCAACCTGATCCGCTCTATATTCCGATGAGCAGGTATTGGGCAAAATTGCAGGAAGTCTTAATTTGGCGATCGGGCCCGATCGCTCGGTTAGAATAAACTAAGGAATAGGATTTTCCCGGAGTTGTAGCACTGTAGTATTTGGAATATCAACCTCTAAAATATCGGTAGCATCTTAAATATCAACCTCTCTAATACACACACTGAATATGGATACCAGAAAAAATTATCAACCGTTCCTACCAAAATCTAATGGTCAATTGTCTCCCTTGTCTGCTCCTAACTACAGAGATAAGTTTGAAGAAATAGAAGAAGAAAAACTAGACTTATCTTGGCTATTTGGGGTGGTACGTCGCCGCCTCCTAGTAATGGTAGTAACCAGCATTGCTTTGAGTTCCCTGGTGGGAGTGGCGATCCTCAAAAACTCTAAAAACATTACCATCGACTATGAAGGCTCGTTTTCCTTGTTGGTAGAACCAGCTACCGCTGAAGGTTTACTATCCAAACAATTAGATAATACCGTAGCTGCTGACTTGGCTAAAATCAATATAGAAGGGATTAGTTTAGTAGATTATGAAACGCAAATTAGGATTTTACGCAGTCCCAGAATGATGCGACCAGTGCTACAAAAAATGCGGATATTGTATCCTAATATGACCTACAATGACCTCATGTCAAAAATATCAATAAACCGGATTAGCTATGAAAAAGATGGCAAACAGCAAGGGACAAAAATTTTAGAAATTAAGTACAAAGATTCAAATCCCAAAAGAATTTATGCTGTATTGGATCAAGTTTCTAAAGCTTATTTAGAGTACAGTTTGCAACAGCGACTAACAGGTATTAATCAAGGAATTAAGTTTATAGATATGGAGATGCCGAAGCTCCGAGAAAGAGTCGAAGTTTTGCAACTACAAGTTCAAAAACTGCGTCAGCAGAGCAACTTGTTTGACCCCCAGCTAGAAGGAAGATCTCTGTCAGAACAAGTTCAGAGCATTCGGGGACAGCAAGCCACACTCCAAGTACAGTTAAAAGGGATGCGAACTGTCTACCAAAATTATCAAAAACTACTGGAACAGAATAACCCCGTTGGCATATTAATCACCCAAGGACAAGCTTACGCAGGATTATTAGGTGAAATCCAAAAAGTTGACTCAGAAACTTCCCTAAAATTAGCTCAGTACAGAGAGGACAGCTTGCCGATTTTAGCACTCAAAAAAACGAGGCAAGAACTAATATTAACAGCAAGTCAACAAGCTAAAGAAGTGGTGATGAAAAATTTGAACAGCCAAATCCAAGAAATTGAATCACGAATTTTGGCAATGAATCAGTTACAAAAACAAATGAATCAAAAAAATAGAGAATTTTCCTTGACAACTAGAGAATACGACAACTTACAGCAAGAACTGCTAGTGGTGACTAAAAGTTTGTCCGACTTTTTGGCAAAACGAGAAGCTTTGCGGATAGATGCGGCTCAGCAGCAAATACCTTGGGTACTAATTAACCCTCCAGAAATCCCCTTAGATAAATTCGGAAAATATATAACTTCAACGGTCAAACAAACTCGCAAACAGTTAGTCCTAGCAGTGGTTTTAAGTAGTTTGCTGGGGATAGCGATTGGGTTACTGGTGGAGGTACTCAATAATGTGTTCCATACTCCTGAATCCTTGAGAATGGCAACAAAGTTTCCCATAATTGGAGTAATCCCATTGACGAAAAAAATCAAGCGCCGCTCTCCAGTTAGAACTAGGAAACTCACCTCGGTGAAAGCAAAAAATGCTCAGCCAGTCGATGCTAAACCTCCTATTCCCAACCTGGGAGATACGGGGATTTTTAGGGATTCCGACTATACGTTTTTAGAAGCATTTCGATCGCTCTACACTAATATTAACTTGCTAACTGCCGACAGACCAATTCGATCGCTCTTAGTCAGTTCCGCCTTAGACGGAGACGGAAAATCGACAGTAGCCCTGCACCTAGCGGCCACAGCCGCCGCGGTCGGGCAGAGAGTATTATTAATAGATGCAGATTTGCGTTCTCCGCAACTGCACATTAAGTTAGGACTACCAAACCTGCGGGGGCTCAGCGAAGTCATCTCTACAGACCTCAGTCTTAACGAAGTCATTCAGCGCTCCCCCTCCGAGGAAAACCTGTTCGTACTCACCGCAGGTCAAATTCCTCCCGATCCGATTAAGTTTCTCTCCTCCAAAAAAATGCAGTATCTGATGGAGCAATTTCAAGCATTTTTTGACTTAGTGATTTACGACTCGCCTCCTCTAGTCGGCTTGGCAGATGCCCACTTGATCGCAGCTCACACTGACGGTACGGTATTGGTGGTGAAAATTGCCAAAACCGACCGAGCCCAAGTTACCAAAGTCTTGGAAGAATTAAAAATTTCAGGAGCTTCCATCTTGGGAATGGTTGCTAACGGCTTAAAAAGTTCAGGTCAAAACTACCGCCAGCGCCCAGCACTTATAGATGCCCTCTACGAGGAAAAACTACCCGTTTTAGATCAAAAAAATCATAATTGACAAACGGTGCTCTCATCCGAGTGATTTCTTTAGTCTGGCGTCAGGGACCGTGGCTGCGAAACCGAAAACCAAACTAAATCAGCAATTTTTGACAAAAGTACCATTTAAGAAAGAAAATGATAGACTAACGAACATAGCATGGTGTGTCAAGCGAGATTTCGCGGATGTTTAATTTCGCGCTAATCCTGAAAAACATGATTGGGAAACGAGGCAAAGTGGGTAAACTAAATCCCAAAGAGCAAAATTTCAATCAAGCTAACATATCTTTTATTGTGAACGTTTCAACCCAGAAACTTGGTAAGGACTATTCTATGAGTACAGTTATGGTTGTTGATGATAGCGTAACTCTGCGGGAGATGATCGCTGACTTGCTCAAAGGTAGAGGACTGAACGTCACGGTAGCTAGTGATGGCGTAGAAGCTCTAGAGCAAATTAAGACAAATCGCCCAGATTTGGTAGTTTTGGATATCGTGATGCCCCGGATGAATGGCTATGAAGTTTGTCGCCGACTCAAAAGTGACCCCAAAACTCAGAGTTTGCCTGTGGTAATGTGTTCGAGCAAAAGTGAGGAGTTCGATCGCTACTGGGGTATGAAACAAGGTGCCGATGCTTACATTGCTAAGCCCTTTCACCCCCAGGAATTGGTAGGCACGATCAAGCAACTGCTGCGGGCTTAAGCTTGAGGCGATCGCCACAGGAAAAATCCTGTTGCGTATTTCCGATACTTTTTTGCTAACAAATGCTAACAAACATATAAGTTAAGAGCATCTCTTAACAAAGGGGTATCAACCAATGCCCGAAGGAAAATCCCCCTTTCTCCCGCTCGTGGCACTTGTGCCCCATCGAGCCCTGCGTTGAAGTACCGATTTAACAGGCAACTGGAAGTAGGACTAGACTGTAGAGTCTAAGGATAAGGGGAATGGTTGTCAAAATTACAAGGGTTGGGAACTGTCAGATAAAATCTACCCATATATAGACAAACTTACCGGAATGTACACATAATAGAGTGTATACAGTTAGGTATCCTCTATTATGGAATCCAATGAAGTGACTATTTCAATCG
>NZ_JBGJZU010000075.1:0-31006 GCF_041354475.1 Microcoleus sp. | reverse complement strand
GGAATCAAGAAGGAACTCCCTTTGGGGGGAATCAAGAAGGAACCCCCCCCTACCCCCCCCTTGGGGGGAATCAAGAGGGAACTCCCTTTGGGGGGAATCAAGAGGGAACCCCCCCCTACCCCCCCCAAGGGGGGAATCAAGAAGGAACTCCCGTTGAGGGGAAACAAGAAGGAACCCCCCCCTACCCCCCCCTTGGGGGGAATCAAGAAGGAAATCCCTTTGGGGGGAAACAAGAGGGAAGTCCCGTTGGGGGGAAGCAAGAGGGAACTCCCCTTTCTCTCTCTCCCATCGAGCAACAAATGGCCCGATTTCAAGCGCTCAGTGCCTGCTTTGTGGCCTTTGCCCACGGTTCCAATGATGTAGGTAATGCCGTTGCCCCCTTAGCTGCGATCGTCTATATCCGTCGCACAGGTTCCTTTCCTCTGAATGATTTCAGTGTTCCCCTGTGGATTTTAGTCCTCGGAGGTGTCGGAATAGTCATCGGTTTGGCCCTTTGGGGCGAAAATGTGATTGCCACAGTGGGGGAGGGCATCATCCAACTGCAACCAAGTGGCGGATTTTGTGCAGAATTAGCCACCGCTGCTACTGTCTTGTTAGCATCCCGCTTGGGGTTGCCTGTTTCCACTTCCCATGCTTTAGTCGGTGCAGTTGTGGGAGTGGGACTTGTCAATGGTTGGAAATCTGTACGTTGGCAAACTTTGCGGTCTATTGGTTCGGCTTGGTTAGTCACAATCCCCATCGCCGCAGGTTTGGCTGCTGCAATTTTCAGTATCGCGCGATCGATCAATCGATTTTAGATTTTGGATTTTAGATTTTGGATTCAAGAATTGATACCACATATCAAACAGTCAACAGTCAACTGACAACAGTCAACTGACAACTGACAACAGTCAACTAATCCTTCTGATTGCCTCGATTGGGATACTGTCGCAGTGGCAGTAGTTGCCAAGCAGCAGCATCTGCACCCCAGTTGCGAAAAATCTTTACAGAGGCAAAAATTTTAGCGAAACGCCAGTTGTAGTAACGCTTCCAGTCACCAGACCACTGGGCGGTTTCATCTGCGGTTTGCAAAGCTCTGACTTCGGCTTCGAGTGCTTCAGCATGGCGTTGTAGTATAATTTCTAATTGCACAAAGTGTTCTTCGGGCGATTCCCTCCGGGATAGCTTCGTTTGACCCAATTTTTTACTCTCCAACTCAGCAACTACTATAGTGTCAGCCGTCTTTTAGATAAAGTGACTGAAAATTGTCAACTAATTTACAAGATAGTTCAGAATACTGAACGTACAGTTTAAATTAGAGGTTATACGTTAATAATGGCGCAAGAGAACAAATACTCCGCAGGCGATCCAGAGGATGCCAAATCGGCAGAACAAGTCCTTAACTCGGTGATTCAGGAGCTGGACGCTTTGCATGAAAATGTCAAGGGCCAGTTAAATCAGGACATTACACGGCTCCAAAGTGAAAAAAATCACTTGATTCAGGATATTGAAAGCCTGAGACAGCAATATCGTAAATTGCAGTCTCAGCAAATGGAATCTTTGTCGGGCCGATATATTCATCAGCAGCAGTTGTGGCTCAAACAGTTGGCTCAAGTTTTGGCTCACAATCTCCAAGATTTGTTAGTGCAGCGGTTTAACGAACTCAGTGCTAATTCGGGACATTCTCTCAGTAGTCCCATTCCTAGCGGCGAGTTCCCCATACCGATGCCACCAAGTAACTATGATGAACGCGCTTCTGAGTTATTGGCGGCGCTAGACGATCGGATCGATCGCAGTTTTCAGATGCTGCAACAAGATTTGAGCAGCTATGAAAGTGAATTGTCGGTGCGGCTAAACAATATGCAAACCTTGGAGCGACAAGGCGAAGAGTTATTGCAGAATCTGGTAAACCGCATCAGGGAAGAACTTGAAGAAGAAGAAGCATATCTTGACAATCCTTTTGATGCAGAAGATTCCTATCCAGAGGAATTAACTAATTCTGTCCGTCCACAAATTATGCCTGCTGTACCTGCTGATAGCCAGGAAGCAGTTCCACGGCCCCATCCGGTGCAGCCGACAGCAGCCGTGGCTAAAGCACCTTCTCAAATGCAGATCGGTTTGGTGTTGGCTTTGTCTTCAGCGGTGGTATTGTCGATATTTAATGTTAGTTTGAGAATTCTGATTAAAAGCAGCAATCCTAGGATGATTTTCGGCTGGTTTGAAGTGCCTGGGGTTGTGACTCCTGGTTTTGGAAATTCTCTGTTGATTTTATTGATGCGGTTGATCGTGGTGATGGCTTTGATGCCTGTGTTGGCGACATTTCTTTATCCTTCTGTCTGGAAAGATATTAGGCGGTTGTTCCAGTCTCGCGATCGAGCTTTGTGGAGTAAGGTTTTAGGAAGCGCATTTTTTCTGTTTTTGTCTCAGGTTTTGATTTATTTGGCGATCGGCAATATTCCGGCGGGAATTGCGATTACGATTTTCTTTATTTATCCGATCGTCACCGTACTCGGTTCTTGGGTATTGTTTGGTGCTCGCCCCAGCACAGTGGGATTGTTAGCGATTTGCGGTATTACCGCAGGCTTGATTTTAGCTGGGTGGCCCAGTTTTGCCTCTCCGACTCCTGGCGGTGGCAATGTGGCAGTGGGAGTGACAGCCGCAGTTTGTTCAGGGATTACTTTTGCCGGCTACGTATTGCTGACGCAAATGGCTGCTGGTAAGCTACACCCAATTCCTTTTAGTTTGGTGAATTTTGCGGCGATTTTTGTGTTTTCTGCCCTGAGTTTGTGGGTGCCACTGTCAGAAAATTTGGCTCCTAGTATCGATCAAAATGTTTGGCCTGGTTTGATTGTTGGGGGTGTAGTTTTAGGTGTCCTGACGCTGTTTAGCTATCTTTTAAATAATTTTGCCATCCGATTTGCGGGGGCTGCTTTAGCATCAGTAATTGGAACTTTGGGACCTGCGATGACTGCGCTTTTCGGATTTCTGATTATTAATGAGAAGTTAAAGCCTGTAGCAATTCTCGGCATGGCTGTGGTGACATTGAGCGTGGCTGCTATGAGTATCGAACGGATAGTGACTCCTAAAAAGAGTGCTTCTTGAGGCAATATTTGATTTCTTCTATCTTCTCTTTTTTTAGGGGCTAGGGTGTGCGGGTGTCATTCTCAGGTAATATCAATTCCCGTTGTATCGGAATGATTAAACCACAGAGGACACAGAGGACACAGAGAAAGAGATGAGAGAAATAATAATTCCGATGTCAACGGATTTGATATAAATCATCGTTTTGTAGGGGTAGTGCGGCATTGCCTACCCCCCTTCCCGTACTAATTTCGGTATTTTTCAGGGGAATAAGGATTGAGATGGGTGCATCCCAATGTTGGAGGATATATTTGCAAAAATAGGATGCTCCCATTGAGATCGAACGCTAGCATCCTCCATACCAAAAACAAACGGCTTAGTTAGATATCTAACTAAGCCGTTTTGCTGTAAAGCTTGTATGACAAGATCCAACGGAGAGGGAGGGATTCGAACCCTCGTTGAAGTCACCCCCAAACAGCATTTCCAGTGCTGCGCCTTCAACCACTCGGCCACCTCTCCAAAGCTGAACTTTGTTTTTTTAGCCACAGTTTTACTACCTTATCAGAAGAAATCTGATTTGGCAAGGCCTAATGGCATAAATTTATTGTTTAATGTGGATAGGGCGTAAAACAAGTAGGGCAAATTCTGCTTCCAGATGTCGCAAACCGATTCATATCAAGAATTTGGTCTCCAAACTCAAATCTAAAATCCCACATCTAAAATCTAAAATTCCATGACTCGCTCTTACACAATTACAATTCACAACAGACAAACAGGCTCGTGCCACACCGTGCAAGTACCCGAAGACCGCTACATCCTCCAAAACGTGGAAAACCAAGGAGTAGACTTACCATATTCTTGCCGAAACGGTGCCTGTACCGCCTGTGCTGTCCGCGTTAAGTCTGGGGAACTGCACCAACCAGAAGCCATGGGACTTTCGGTGGAACTGCAAAAACAGGGTTATGCTTTGCTGTGTGTCAGTTATCCTCGTTCCAACATGGAAGTAGAGACACAAGATGAAGATGAAGTATACGAACTTCAATTTGGGCGCTACTTCGGGAAAGGTAAAGTGCGTATGGCTTTGCCATTAGATGAAGAGTGAGCGCAATGCCTACGGAAATATGCAAAATGCCAAGTTTCATTCTTCATCTCCTAGGTTTTGGCTACGCGAGGCTCAAGTACGCAAGGACTAATGCTGCGGTTACGCTGGGCATAAGTGGCCCATGCCGAAAGTTTCTGCATCGACTATTATCGATCGCCCTTTGTTGGTTGTTAGTTAGCTGCCAAAAACCGGAAATTCCCACAGGAACTTTCGTGAAAGTACAACGGACTGTCAGCGGACAAACTATCGAAATTGTCCGTACAGCAGACAAAATTGCCCTGTTAGAACAAGTTAGGTTGATTGGGATTGAAGCACCGGATTTAAAGCAACAGCCTTGGGGAGAAGCAGCCAAAAACCAACTGGAACAGCTTATTGGCGGGAAACAGGTGTTGTTAGAATTAGATGTTGAAGAGAAAGATAGGTTCGATCGCTTCTTAGCCTATTTGTGGGAAGATGGAGTGTTGGTCAATGAACGGCTAGTTAAAGAAGGTTACGCTTTGGCAAAGGTGCGATCGCCTAACAAGAAGTACCAGCAGCGACTTGTCAATGCTCAAGAATGGGCGAGACTAATGGGTAAAGGGATTTGGAATCCTAAACAGCCGCTGCGTCAAACTCCCGGAGAATTTCGCCAGCAAAATAACAAATAATCAATAACAAATAACAAATAACAAATAACAAATGACTAACAAAATTCAAGACTTATTAGAAATAGCCACCGAAGCGGCCCTCGCTGCTGGTTCCGTTCTGCAATCTTTCTGCGGAAAATTAGAAGAAATTCAAGAAAAAGGTCGATCGGGAGATTTAGTCACAGAAGCCGACAAAGCCTCCGAAGCGGTCATTTTAGAAATTCTGGGTCGCCATGTACCCGACCACGGGATACTTGCTGAAGAATCGGGTAAATTAGGGGATGCCAGTAGCAAATATCTGTGGGCGATCGACCCTTTGGACGGTACAACTAATTATGCCCACCAATATCCATTTGCCTGTGTGTCGATCGGACTTTTAATTGAAGGAGTACCACAAATTGGCGTAATTTTCGATCCGTTTCATAACGAATTGTTTCGGGCTGCGAAAGGATTGGGTGCTACCCGCAATCGACGGGCGATCGCAGTTTCCCAAACCTCTATATTGACCAAAAGTTTGTTAGTTACTGGCTTTGCTTACGATCGACGAGAAACAGCCGATAATAACTATGCCGAATTCTGTCACCTCACCCACCTCACCCAAGGAGTGCGACGCAGTGGCTCAGCAGCTCTCGACCTAGCTCACGTCGCCTGCGGCCGCTTAGATGGATACTGGGAACGGGGACTGTCTCCTTGGGATGTAGCCGCCGGCGTAGTCATTGTCTCGGAAGCTGGAGGTAAAGTTACAGCCTATGACGAGAGTCCCTTTGAGATTAACTCTGGTCGAGTTTTGGCGACAAACGGTAAGATTCATGCTGAACTCAGCGACGCATTGCTCAAAACACCCCCTTTATCGTCTTGGGGGTAGCCGCCCGGAGCCGAGGGCTAAGCATTAGTACGGGGGTCATAACCCCTTAACAGAAGCTACATTAAAGAATAAAGCATCGTCACAAGCCTGGGAAAGGAGAGTAATATTTATGTCTTTTGAAATGACAAAAGGGCTGTTTAAGTTTGACTTTACAGATCAGCACGCAATTTTGGGAGTTCCCTTAGATGCTGAGTTTAACGACATCCGCAAGCGTTACATGAAAATAGTCCGCCGCTTGCACTCGGATACTTGCCCTTTTGAAAATCAAGCTGATAAAGATTGGGCTAATCAGTTTTTGTCAAAAGTGGTCAATCCTGCTTACAACAAATTCTCCAAGGAAAGCGATCGCAAAGAATATAATTTGCTACTAACGGCTATCAGCAAGCGGGCCACGAAAGAAAAAGAGAAACAGCAAATCGAAAGCGCAGAAGCCAAACAGTTAGCCCGGAGTGGAAATTGGGAAGAAACTTACAAAACAGCAATGAGCAAACTGGCGGACAACCAATACGAATCCGCTGAGCAAGCCCTAGAGGTCATCAATCAAATGAGCGAACTCAATCTGGTTTACCTGCTGCGAAAAGAAAACGTCATGATTCCAACCGGGGTGGTAACTCCGAAACCGGAAAAGCCAGATAAAAAAGAATTAAAAGTAGTACCTCCGACTCCGGTTGTTCCTCCAACGACTACCAAAAAAAATTCTTTGGTGGAACAACATTGCCGCTGTGCTCAGGGATTTATGGATAGCAAAAATTACGCCAAAGCAATTTTGGAGTTGAGGGAAGCTCAAAAGCGCGAACCGAAAAATAGCAAGTGTCACGCTATGTTGGCAATGTGTTATTTGATGCAAGGTCAAGGAACAATGGCTAAGCTGGAGGTGCAAAAAGCTTTGGTATCTAATCCAGAAGAGCCGATGGCTTTGGAAGTGAAGAAAAAGCTGGAACAGCCAGCTTCCGGGGCGAAAGCTAAAAAGGGTGAGGATAAGCAAGGTGGCTTTTTTGCGAGTTTTTCCAATTTGTTTGGTGGGGGGAAGAAGAAATGATGAGGCGGAGGCAAAAAAATTAGACTTGGTGATAGTTGAATTGGTTAAAGTCGAATGCTAAACTGGTCAGGTTCGACTTTAACATCGTCCCCTCAAGCTAAGTTTCTAGCTGCATCGAAAATCCCCAATCTAAAATCCCAAATTGATATGGTTCACCAACCCCCATCGGGCGCAAGAGATTTATTGCCCCTTGACGTAGCTCAAAAAATTTCGATCGAACGCCGTTTGCAGCAAGTTTTTCATCGCTGGGGCTATCACCGGATTATTACTTCGACTCTAGAAAGGCTGGAGACATTGATGGCTGGAGGGGCGATCGACCGATCGACCTTAATTCAATTGCAAGATGCCGTCGATGGAGAACTAGGCTTGCGTCCAGAATTGACTGCTTCCATCGCCCGCGCTGCTGTGATGCGGATGGCCGGGACTCCCTGGCAGCCTCAGCGTCTATATTACAATGCTAATGTGTTTCGCAAAGGCCCCGATACAGGCTCTGGGGGGCAGCAGGAGTTCTATCAAGCAGGGGTAGAGTTGCTAGGCTCCGGGGGGACGATGGCTGATGCGGAAGTGCTACTACTGCTGTCTGAGTGCTTGCAGGGTTTAGAAATTGATGACTGGCATTTGGTGCTGGGAGAAGCGGGTTTAACTGCTACTTTGTTGGAACCGTTTCCGCCAAATGTGCGCTCCCAAGTTCGGGGGGCGATCGCCAATCTCGATCGAGTAGGCTTGGAAAATTTACCGCTGTCTACGGAATTGCGAGAAAGAGCTCTACTATTATTTGACTTGCGGGGCCGCCCAGAAGATGTGTTTCCGATTGTGGCAAAGCTCGATTTAGATGAGCCGCAACAAGCAGCCTTAAATAATCTGAAATCGGCGATCGAATTGCTATACCAATGTCAATCAAAAATCCCGAATCTGAAATCCCATATCCACCTAGACTTGAGTTTAATTCAAACCTTTGACTACTACACGGGAATTGTGTTTGAAGTTGTCAGCAGTCCCAAGACGGGACAGCGAGTGTTGGGACAAGGGGGACGGTACGATCGCCTCTTGGGATTGTTCGATCCCCAAGGGCAAAATCACCCTGGAATTGGGTTTTGTTTGAATATTGAAGATTTGCACCAAATTTTGTTAACGGAGGGTCAATTAGCAAAAGAGACCCCAGCCAGCGACTTTTTGGTTGTGCCTCAAACCTCTGATGCTGCGGCTGCGGCTTTTGTTTATGCTCGAAAACTCCGAGAGTCTAGCGAGGTAGTTCGGGTAGAAATCGATTTGGAGAGTCGGGAGACTGTGGATGGGGTGCGGGAATATGCGCGCGATCGACGCATTGCTCAAATTGCCTGGGTGAATGCCGAAGGATTCCCGACAATTGAAATGGTAAATTAATAGCTCAGTCCTGGACGGACTATCAACCTAAAAAACCCGGTACGATCGCGGAGAACACTGTGTCACATACTATCGTTACGAATATTTGCGAAGGGGTTGCTGATTGCGTCGGCGCTTGTCCGGTTGCTTGCATCCAACCTGGCGATGGCAAAAATGTCAAGGGTACAGATTGGTTTTGGATTGATTTTGATACCTGCATTGACTGCGGTATTTGTTTGCAGGTGTGTCCTGTCGAAGGTGCGATCGTCGCCGATGAGCGGCCAGAGTTACAGCAAACTCCCACTTGATTGAGTTGACTCTTTTCTTCCTTTGTGTCCTTCGCGTCTTCGCGGTTCGTTAAAGTTCTATAGGGACTTTTTTTTACTAACCACAGAGGGCGCAGAGGACACAGAGAGGAAGGTTGAGAAATATCGAAAAATCTCAAGTTTATATATCTTAATTGCAGGTAATTAATTATGCTACTTTTAGATCCAGAAACTCTGGTTCCTGCCGCTCAACAGCGCGTCATTTTATATGAGGTGACTTGGGAACAATATAAGCAACTTTCTGATATGTTTGTTGATGATTTTCCCAGAATGACGTATTTGGAAGGAACGTTAGAAATTATTATGACGACTTCGCCGGAACATGAAAGACTGAAAAAAATTATTGCCCGGTTGATCGAAACCTATGCGGTTGAAAGGTTAATTAATCTCAACGGTTACGGAAATGCTACATTTCGCCGTGAAGCTGTGAGACGGGGCGCGGAACCAGATGAGTGTTACTGCTTGGGTACATTGGCAGAAATCCCGGATATTGCGATCGAAATTGCTCTGACTAGCGGTGGTATTGACAAGCTGGAAGTGTATCGCGGTTTGCAGATTCCTGAAGTCTGGTTTTGGGTGAACAATCAGTTTTCTGTTTACCACTTGCGAGAAGAAGGTTATGAGTTAATTTCAAGGAGTGAATTTTTGCCAGAGTTGGACTTATCTGTATTGGGTCAATATGTTGGTTCTGTAAATCAGACTGAAGCTATCATTGCTTATAGAACTTTTTTGCAAACAGCTAAGTAGCTAAACTTATTTAAGCAATAACTAATCACCAATGCAATCGATCGCACTTTCCCAGACTCACCTATTGTCCATCCGCAGCCACGCCGAAAACACCTACCCTGAAGAGTGCTGCGGTTTGTTGTTAGGTACGATCGCGGACAATGTTAAAACCTTAGTAGCAGTTTGGCCAACCAAAAATGCCTGGAGTGCGGAAACTGAAGATAATTGCTCAGATTCAAAATTATTGACAAAAAAACGCAGATATGCTATATCACCACAAGATATGCTGGAGGGAATGAAAGAGGGGCGCGATCGCAATTTAGAAATTATCGGCATCTACCATTCTCACCCAGATGGTCAGGCAATACCCTCAGAGTGCGATCGCACCCTCGCCTGGCCGCAATACTCCTACATCATTGTGTCCGTTCCACAAGGCCGTTGTGAAGACGTCCGCAGTTGGACTCTAGACAGAGAAAACAAATTCCAAGCCGAGGAAATCCTCACATTAGATTAAGAAATAATTACTAAAAATCACAAACACGCCAAACTGCGAAAGATTTAGATAGGATATAATTCAAAATCGGCGCTACACAGAATATCATGCTAAATCCTAATCTGGACGAGATCCAGCTCAACAAAGAAGAATACGAACGCTACTCTCGCCACCTAATCCTGCCAGAAGTTGGATTGGATGGGCAGAAGCGTCTCAAAGCTGCCAGCGTACTCTGTATCGGCACAGGAGGACTCGGTTCACCACTGCTGCTGTATTTAGCAGCGGCAGGGATTGGCCGCATTGGTATTGTAGACTTTGATATTGTTGACACTTCCAACTTGCAGCGGCAGGTAATTCACGGCACATCTTGGATAGGAAAACCCAAGATTGAATCGGCTAAAAATCGGATTTTAGAAATCAATCCTTTGTGTCAAGTTGATTTGTACGAAACTCGCGTTAGTTCCGAAAATGCGATCGCCATTGCGACACCCTATGACATCATTATCGATGGCACAGACAACTTCCAAACTCGCTACTTGATGAACGACGTTTCGGTGCTATTAAATAAGCCCAACGTCTACGGTTCCATCTTCCGATTTGAAGGCCAAGCAACAGTTTTCAACTACGAAGGTGGCCCCAATTACCGAGATTTGTACCCAGAACCCCCACCGCCAGGGATGGTACCTTCCTGTGCTGAAGGTGGCGTTTTAGGCGTATTACCAGGAGTTATTGGCTGCATTCAAGCCACTGAAGCAATCAAAATTATCTTGGGTCAAGGCACTACTTTGAGCGGCAGACTGTTGCTGTACAATGCCTTAGACATGACATTCCGGCAGTTAAAACTGCGACCAAATCCAGTGCGCCCAGTAATTGAAAAATTAATCGATTACGAACAATTCTGCGGGATTCCTCAAGCCAAAGCAGACGAAGCAAAAATACAAGTTGCTGAAATGACTGTCACGGAACTTAAGCAGTTAATCGATAGCGGTGCGAAGGATTTTCTCCTGCTAGATGTTCGGAATCCTAACGAGTATCAAATTGCTCAAATTCCTGGGTCAGTATTAGTACCTTTACCGGATATTGAAAACGGCAATGGTGTTGAGAAAGTCAAGGAATTGTTGAATGGCCACCGATTAATTGCACATTGCAAAATGGGCGGGCGTTCTGCGAAGGCTTTGGGTATTTTGAAGGAAGCTGGTATTGAGGGAATTAATGTTAAGGGCGGAATTACGGCTTGGAGTCAAGAAGTAGACCCCTCAGTGCCTCAATATTAAGTCAAATCCAATCCGTTTGCATCGGAATCAAATCTCTCCCCCTACTCTGCTTCCTCTGCGTACTCTGCGGTTAAATCATATAAATTCTGGTTGTATCGGAATGATTTAACCGCGAAGGCGCTAAGGACGCGAAGGAAGAGAAGAGAGAGTTTAATACAGGACGATGAAGAGAGGATTTTATATCATTCCGTTTGCATCGGAATCAAATCTCTCCCCGTACTCTGCTTCCTCTGCGTACTCTGCGGTTAAATCATATAAATTCTGGTTGTATCGGAATGATTTAACCACAGAGAACACAGAGAACACAGAGAGAAATTAATAATTCCGATGCAACCGAAATTGAGATGAATTATCAAAAATAATGCTGTGTCCCTACCCCATATCTCTATTGGGTAGGGACACAGCACTGCTGTGTCCTATATTACAGGACTCTCGATTAAACGCTGAAAGCGAGTTCAGGTAATTTCGGTTCCGATGAGTCACCGGGTAACACCTTCACTACACCGTTTTCATCGACATCTACGATCGCACTTTGGCCTTCTTTTAGCCTACCAGACAACATTTCCTCAGCCAGTACATCTTCCAGCAATCGCATAATTGCGCGCCGTAAGGGCCGGGCACCATAACTGGGATTGTAGCCTTCTTTAACTAACAGTTCCTTGAATGCTTCTGTGACAGACAAGGTGATTTCCTGTTCGGTTAATCGGCTGAAAAGTTGCTGCAACATGATGTCAGCAATCTGCTTGACTTCTTGTTTGTTCAACTGGCGGAAGACGATAATTTCATCCAAGCGGTTGAGAAATTCTGGACGGAAAAACTGTTTGAGTTCCTCATTTACTAAATTCCGAACTCGGTTGTATTGACCATCGGCTGCATCTTCAGCAAAGTCAAAACCGAGGCCGCCGCCACCTTTTTCAATCACTTTAGAACCGATGTTTGATGTCATAATCAGCAGGGTATTCTTGAAGTCTACTGTCCGACCTTTGGCATCAGTCAGGCGGCCGTCTTCTAAGATTTGCAGCATCATGTTGAAGACATCTGGGTGCGCTTTTTCGATTTCGTCGAACAAGACTACCGTGTAAGGACGACGACGAACTGCTTCTGTTAGTTGGCCGCCTTCGTCATAGCCGACGTAACCCGGAGGTGAACCGATCAGTTTGGAAACCGTGTGGCGTTCCATATACTCGGACATATCTAACCGAATCATGGATTCTTCGGAACCGAAGAAATAAGCTGCTAAAGCTTTGGTGAGTTCGGTTTTGCCGACGCCTGTGGGGCCGGAAAAGATGAAACTAGCGATCGGGCGATTCGGATTTTTCAACCCTACCCGCGCGCGACGGATGGCCTTAGAAACTGCGGTTACAGCTTCTTCTTGGCCGATTAAACGCTGGTGCAAAGTGTCTTCCATGTGCAGCAGCAATTCTGATTCGGATTCTGTCAGTTTGCTGACTGGTACTCCTGTCCAATTGGCGACGATGTGGGCGATGTCTTCTTCGGTGACGATGGGAGAGATTCTGATTTGGCTTTTGTTGATTGTCGCTTCGGCGATTTCGGCTTCGATTGCTAATTCGCGATCGCGCAATTTGCTAGCTTTCTCGAAGTCTTGTTCCCGAACAGCGATATCCTTCTCTTTGCTGACAGCCGGCAGTTGTTTTTTGAGCTCTTTGACTTCTGGCGGAGTTTGGGAATTAAGCACATGGACGCGGGAACCTGCTTCGTCAATTAAGTCGATCGCCTTGTCGGGCAAAAATCGATCGTTAATGTACCTGTCTGAAAGTGTAGCTGCTGCTTCTAAAGCTGCATCAGAAATTGTCAGTTTGTGATGCTGTTCGTAAGCCGATCGCAAACCATACAATATTTCGATCGTTTCCGCCACACTCGGTTCGCCAACTTTAATCGGTTGGAACCGCCGTTCTAAGGCTGCATCGCGCTCAATGTATTTGCGATATTCGTCTAGGGTAGTAGCACCGACACACTGCAATTCGCCTCTGGCTAGGGCTGGTTTGAGCATATTGGAGGCATCCATACTGCCTTGAATTGCCCCTGCACCCACTAAGGTATGAATTTCATCTATTACCAAAATGATGTTGCCTGCTGCGCGAATTTCCGCCATGATTTTGGTCAGGCGTTCTTCAAATTCGCCACGGAATTTTGTCCCTGCAATCAGCGAACCCATATCGAGGCTGATTACTTGTTTGTCTTCCAAAATTTCCGGCACATTTCTGTTAACAATCCGCTGGGCCAGTCCTTCGGCGAGGGCTGTTTTGCCTACTCCCGGTTCGCCGACTAGCACGGGGTTATTCTTCGTGCGGCGGCCTAGCACTTGAATGACGCGCTCGATTTCGTTTTCGCGACCCACGACAGGATCTAGTTTACCTTCGGCGGCTAACTTCGTGAGGTTTGTGCCAAATTCTTCTAAAGTCGGGATTTTGCGATCGGTATTTTGACGGCCTCCCGATACCGCAGCCACTTCTCCCACTGCACGAATTACCTGGGTGCGGACTCTGGCGCGATCGATCCCCAAGTTTTGCAGCACTTTGGCCGCGACACCTTCGTCGTCTTGGATCAGTCCCAGTAAAATATGTTCGGTGCCGATGTAATTGTGTCCTAGCTGCCGCGCTTCATTCAGCGCTGTCTCAAAAATCCGCTTCACGCGAGGTGTAAACGGAATTTCAGGCGGTAGGAAGCCGGAACCTCTGCCGATGATATTTTCGATTTCATTGCGCGCCTCTTTCAAGTTGAGGCCCATGTCTAGTAATACTTTTGCAGCGATGCCAGTGCCTTCGCCCACGAGTCCCAGGAGGATTTGCTCAGTACCCACAAAATTATGACCCAGGCGGCGCGCTTCCTCTTGGGCTAGCATTATTGCTTTAATGGCTTGTTCTGTAAAGCGTTCAAACATATTTTCCCATCCTACTAACTTGGCTAGGGCTGTATCGCTGCTGGTGAGGAGCGATTTTGAGTAATACACAAATTATATATGTAAATTTTTGTGTATTTACTTCAATATAATGTATCGCTGCTGAGGATGTGCCGACAGTGAGGAGAGCCGAATAGTAGGGGGGTGGTTGCCGTCCGCTACTTAGTTGGGATATTAATTAGAAGGAATCTCAGAATAATTACATAATTACCAATATTCTATATCGGAATCATGTAGGTGTCACCCGTTCGACCTATCAAATTTTCCGGGTTTTCACTTAGCCATGCCATGATGGCCATGTCAAGTATAAATCTCTAATCCACTGAGTTATTTGGAAAAGCCCATGCCCTTTCGCTCACAATACCAAATCCATTCTACTTTGTACGAAGGTATAGAAACCATTATTTACCGAGGAAATATTCCTCACCAGCAGCAAACTACCATACTCAAGATCCTGAAAGGGGAATATCCTACCCTCGATGCCATTACTCGCATCAAGCATGAGTACCGGATTCGGGAAAACTTAGACCATCCTAGTCTAGTGAAAGTCCTTACTCTGAAAAGTTACAACCACCGCTTGGGTTTGCTTTTAGAAGATTTTGGTGGCGAATCAGTCGATCGACTAATGTCGAGACAAAAACTCGAACTCATTACTTGTCTGAAGATTGCGATCGCGATCGCCAACAGCTTAAAATACCTGCATCTTCACAACATTATTCATAAAGATATCAAACCCAGCAACATTATTATCAACTCTCAAACAGGAGTGATTAAATTAACCGATTTCGGTATTGCTTCGCAATTGCCCAAAGAAAATCCCCAAATCAATAATTTTAACTCCACAATCGGTACTTTTGCTTATATGTCTCCCGAACAAACTGGGAGAATGAACCGATTTCTCGACTACCGCACCGACTTCTATTCCCTAGGAGTTACCCTGTATGAAATGCTAACAGGTGAATTACCATTTCCCAGTAACGACCCCTTAGAAATAGTTTACAGTCACATAGCCTCTCAAGCCATTTTACCAGACCAAATAAATTCCGACATTCCGCAGACTATTTCCCACATAGTCATGAAATTGATCGCAAAGAATGCCGAAGACAGGTATCAAAGCGCCGCCGGATTATTAGCAGATTTGGAAAATTGTTTACATCAATTAATAAACAAGGGAGAAATTACTGATTTCTGCCCCGGAAAATTAGATATATTAAGTCAGTTATTGATTCCCCAAAAATTGTACGGACGGGAAAAACAAGTAAGCGAATTATTAGCCGCCTTTGGACGAGTAGCTAATCCCGTCGATGAAAATTCTTCCCATTCCCAAGTCGAACTGATGCTAGTATCTGGTTATTCAGGTATCGGCAAATCAGCAACAGTTAAGGAAATTCATAAACCCATTACCCGACAGCGGGGCTATTTTATTTCCGGTAAATTTGACCAATTCCAGCGGAATACACCTTACGCATCCTTAATTCAAGCTTTTCAATCTTTGAGCCAGCAGTTACTTACAGAAAGTAGCAAAAATTTACAAACCTGGAAACATAAACTTTTAGCTGCACTCGGTGATTCAGCACAAGTAATTATTGACGTAATTCCTGAACTAGAATTGCTGATTGGTAAACAGCCACCAGTCCCTGAACTTGCCCCAAAAGAAGCACAAAATCGCTTTCACAGGTTATTCAAAGATTTAATTCATGTATTTGCACGGAAAGAACATCCATTAGTCATATTTCTCGATGACTTGCAGTGGGCTGATTCAGCGACATTGAAATTAATTGAATTACTGGCTATAAATCCTGAAACGAAATATTTGTTATTAATTGGAGCCTATCGGGATAATGAAGTTAACTCGACACATCCTTTGATGCAAACAGTAAAACATATTCAGGAACAGGGAACAATTGTCAACTATTTAGTATTAAAACCCCTAGATTTAGACCAGGTTAACAGATTCATCTCTGACACATTAAACAAATCAGAATTTTGTGAAGATTTAGCTAAATTGTTGTGGAATAAAACTGGTGGTAATCCATTTTTCTTAACTCAGTTAATCAAAGCTATTTATCAAGAAAATCTCTTAAAGTTTGATTTTTATCAGGCTGAATGGCAGTGGAACATAGAAGCTATTCAAGCTATTGGAATTACAGATAAAACTGTAGTAGAACTATTAGTAAATCGCCTGCAAAAACTACCAAAAATCACACAAGATATTTTACAATTAGCTGCTTGTATCGGAGACCATTTCACTCTAAATGTTCTGTCTACAATTAACAAAAAGTCTGTGTCAGTCACTGGCTTGGAATTATGGGATGCTTTGCAAGCCGGGTTGATACTTCCTTTGAATGAAAGCTACCTGATTCCTTTACTTTTCGATGGGAAAGAAGCAATTGATTTAAGCTTCAACCCTGCCCTAGTAGGTTATAAATTTTTACACGATCGAGTCCAGCAAGCAGCTTATTCTCTGATTCCCGATAGTGAGAAAAAAGCCACCCATATGAGCATAGGTAAAATCCTCTTGGAAAGCACGCCCCACGATAAATTAGAGGAAAATATTTTTGATATTGTTAATCAATTGAATGTGGGAATTGATAACATCGAAGTGGTTATAAAAAAAACCGAGATTGCCGAATTAAATCTGATTGCTGGGCGTAAGGCAAAAGCTGCTAATGCTTACGAAGCTGCTGTCAAATATTTGAAGGCAGGAATGTCACTCTTAGCATCTGATAGTTGGGTTAGTAACTATGATTTGACCCTTAAATTATATGTAGAATTGGCAGAAGCAGAATGTTTCAATACTAATTTTGAGCAAGCAACTGCTTTGGGTGAAGTAGTTTTAACTTGTGCGAAAAATCGGCTCGATTGCATGAAAGTGTATCAGCTTCAAATACAGATATTTCAAGCTCAAAGCCAGATGCTGAAAGCTGTGGAAACTGGGATTGAAGTTTTGAATATTCTCGGATTTAAATTATTAGACGAAAACCTAGAAATCCCTAAATTACCCAGCATTGATGATATAGAAAACCTGCCAGAAATGACAGATCCCTATCAACTAGCAGCTTTGCAAATACTAATAGCTATCTATCCTCCTGCTTATATTGCCAAACCCGAAATTGTGTCGCCACTCGTCTTGACAATGGTAAATCTTTGTCTGACAAAGGGCCATTCAGGGTTAGCCGCTTTTCCCTATACTCTTTATGGCATGATGTTATGTGGAGTTAAGGGTGATATTGTCTCTGGATATCATGCTGGAATCATTGCCTTAAAACTGTTGGAAAAATTCCATGATCTTCAACATAAAGCCAAAGTTTACGTCATGTTTAATGGCCACATAAAACTTTGGCAAGAGCCTGCTAAAAATACACTATCTGGATTTTTAGAAGCAAGGAAAATCGGTGTAGAAGTAGGTGATATGGAATGGGCTATTTATAGCTCTAAGCACTACATTATCAATTTGTTTCTAGTGGGAGAACCTTTAGAATATGTCGAACAGCAACAAGCTATATATATGCAATTTTTGGCAAAAAATAAGCATGAATTTGCCATTGGTTATGCTAAAGTTTGGCAAGTAGTTGCTTTGAGTTTAAGAAGTGAAACAGCAGAGCAAGTAGCCTTAGTTAGCCGTGGATTGGATGACTCGGCGATGCTGTCTCTGTGGCGGAAACATAATAATCGAATGTCGCTATTTGCTGCTTATGTAGCTCAAGTGATGATGCTGTTCTTATTTAAAGATTATGCTCTGGCTGTGGCTAGGGCTAAACTAGCAGTAGAATATGCAGATGGGGCGATCGGGCTGATTACTATCGGGGTACATAATTTTTATTATTCGCTTTCTCTCCTCGCTGATTACCCTCAGACACCAAATCAAACAGAATCTTTAGCTATTGTTGAATCCAATCAGATAAAAATGAAGTTTTGGGCATATCATGCACCCATGAACTATCAACATAAATTTGATTTGGTGGCAGCGGAAAAAGCTCGAATATTAGGCAATAAGCTAGAAGCAATGGACTATTATGACCTAGCTATTAAAGGAGCTGCTGCTAACGGTTATCTCCAAGAAGAAGCATTAGCTTATGAATTAGCTGGAGAGTTTTATCAATCTTTGGGTAAGGAAATAATTGCCAGAGCTTATCTGGATAAAGCTTATTATGCTTACATACACTGGGGAGCTATAGCCAAAGTTAAAGACTTAGAATCTCGCTATGGTTATTTAGTCGATCGCTCGCGACAAATCCTCTATCCTAATGTCAGTGCCACCACTGTAACAACCACGATTAATCAGAATTTGTCCCTTGATATATCAACAGTTGTCAAAGCATCTCAAGCTCTTTCTGGTGAAGTTTTTATCAGTAGTTTGTTAGAGAAACTCCTATATATCATCAGGGAAAATGCCGGAGCGGAGAAAATAATTTTTATTGCCAATACGGGTCATAAATTAGCAATAGAAGTGGCATTATTCGGTGACAACAATGATGTTACCGTGCTAGAATCTCTGCCAATAACCGAAGGTGGACTGTTGCCAATTTCCTTGATTAACTATGTAGAAAAAACTAGAGAACCCTTAGTTTTAGAAGATGCTACAGTCACCGATAAATTCAATTTTGATCCTTATCTTACCCTCCATCAACCCCTATCTATTCTGGTATTGCCCGTGATTCATCAAGGCAATCTGAAAGGAATTTTTTACTTAGAAAATAATCTCATCAAAGGTGCTTTTACCAAGGAAAGGTTAGAAGTTTTGAAAATGCTGTCGGCACAAGCAGCGATATCTCTAGAAAATTCCAGTTTCTATACAGTTCTGGAAAAGCGAGTAGTCGAAAGAACTCAGGAATTACAAGCCACCTTAGAAGAACTAAGTCGCACTCAATTACAGTTAATTCAAAGTGAAAAAATGTCGAGTTTAGGGCAATTAGTTGCGGGAATTGCTCACGAAATCAATAATCCGATTAATTTTATTCATGGAAATTTACATTATAGCGATCGATATCTTCAAAATCTAGTTGATTTATTGCTTTTATACCAAAAATATTACCCACAGCCGGTGCAGTCTATAGTCGATAAAAGTGAGGAAATCGAGTTAGATTTTTTAATCCAAGATTTTTATAAAATGATTGATTCGATGAAAGTAGGTGCTGGGAGAGTTCGCGATATTGTGCTGTCGTTGCGAAATTTTGCCAGACTTGATGAATCAGAAATAAAATGGGTGAATCTCCATGAAGGCATCGACAGTACCTTGATGATTTTGCATAAAAGATTAAGTGGAATAACAGTGATTAAGCAGTACGCAAACTTGCCTTTGGTGAACTGCTATGCCGGAGAAATTAATCAGGTATTTATGAATTTACTGATGAATGCTATTGATGCTTTGTCTCGCGGAATTGGCAGCAAAGTTGACCAGACACAGCCTCCGACAATTTGGATTGTGACTGAAGTATTAGAAAAAAATAAAGTGGCGATTCGGATTGCTGATAATGGTATGGGGATGAATTCGGAGGTGAAAGCCAGAATTTTCGATCCGTTTTTTACTACAAAACCAGTGGGTAAAGGCACTGGTTTGGGACTGTCAATCAGTTATAAAATTGTGCTAGATCAGCACGGAGGAAAGTTGATTTGTGACTCTGCACCGGGAGAGGGAGCAGAGTTTAAAATGGTGCTTCCCTATTGATGAATTAGAACCAGCCTGAAAGCAATTGTTCAATTATTTTCATAAATCCGATCGCAATTTGAATTAAGGGCCAACCCACCAAACAAATTAACACCGCCCAGCGAGTTTTAATATCCAACCCTTGGCGAACTCCCACAATTACCGCTAGCAAACTCCAGACAGCTAATATACGCTCTATTCCTTCTCCCAACAAAGGAATTAGCGTTAAAAAATTCAGCACTTGGGGTGCGTAGGCAAATCCGATGGGAATTAGTAATTCCCCATAATTTACGTGACCTGGTTTTAGCCAATCCCCGATTTTAGAGATAGTAAAAGTCCAAAAATAATAACCTCCCACCACTGCCAAACCATCTATCAAAAGAGCTAAAAATAGCACCGGGGCCTCAGTTCGATTGATTAACAAAATGACTGCATTGCCCAGAACCTTAGACAACGCTGCTAAAATTACAATTGTTAATGCTATCCGCTTAGTTTTGGCAGTGTATGAAGTATTTTCGTAAAAATTGCTGTTTAAAGAAAGGGCATTCCACAGCGTTACCCCTAAACCCGCAATTGAATCTTTTCCCCTCACTTTTGATTACTGCTCCTGAAAATAGTTGACAATTTCTACATAATCGGGTCTAATACAGAAAAATACATCAAGTATTGTTCCCAAATTAGAAAACTTATTGGTATTTTACCAAATTTTATTAAATGTTGAAGTTGATTTTACAGATACTTGTCTGGCTGCGTGGGGGAAGTTTAAATTTGTTGCTCGTCGCAGGTACAATACTCATAGTCTGGGGTATTGTTTCGCCAGTGGGTACTATTATCTGGTGGCTTGGTCAAAATGCCGAGAGTTTGGGTTTAAAGAAAGCTCCGCCGGAACTATTGCCTTCTAACAATATTAATCTCGAAGAAGGTAAGTCTTCGCCTCTCAATTGTTATATTGTTTTTTTGCCAGGAGTAGGCGATTTTTCGGGGGACGAATTAACCCGTGGGGAAGCATTTTTTCTCAAGAGTTTAGTAAAAAGTCATCCGCAGTGTGTAGCCGTGGGTGATATTTTTCCTTATTCAGCTTCTAACAAAAGTTTAGGAGGAGAAAGGCTGTTAGCACCTTTTTGGCGGTTTGCAGAACACGCAAAAAGTGGGCCGATTGCGGGCGATATATTCATCAAAATTCGCAATCTCTGGCGGTTTGCAATTTCTTTAGATTATCGCTACGGTCAGGCTTATAATCAGGGAATTGCCAATGTAATTATTGAGCGGATGAATGCTAAATATCTGATTTCACAGGCTCCTGAAAAACCTTTGAAAGTTATTTTAATTGGAACTAGCGGTGGGGCACAAGTTGCTCTGGGTGCTACTCACTATCTTAAACAATGGCTGAAGGCAGAAATTACTGTTGTTTCGGTTGGCGGTGTGTTTTCGGGAGAAAATGGTTTTGCAGATGCCGATCGCATTTTTCATTTTCGCGGTTCTCGCGACTCAATTGAGGATATTGGTGGTATAGTTTTTCCCAGTCGCTGGTACTGGTTTGTGGGTTCACCATTCAATCAAGCTCGTTTAGAAAATCGCTATGCAGAAGGTTTGAGTGGTCCTCATAAGCATGATGGTGATGATGGATATTTTGGAGAAAATCGGGTGGCTGGTGAGGAAAAATATGTAGATATAACGCTGGAAAAGGTTAATCAGTTGCCTATCTGGCCATCCGATCTTAAATTTTAGATTTTAAATTTAAAAATTAAGATGTTGTTAGAAAGACATGGTTTTGAAGTGCAAATTCGGACTAATCAAGCTCCTGCAGAAAATTCTTGTCGCACTGCGGTGGATGTGTTGTTTCGATCGACTGCTAAAATTTATGGTGCGGGGGTTTTAGCTGTAGTGCTGACGGGGATGGGACAAGATGGACTTCACGGCTGCGAGGGTATTCGGGAGGTTGGGGGTCAAATTTTAGCTAGACAGACGGGAATCCCCACACTATTCTTTGATGGTAGATCGCGATCTTAATGCTGCGATTAACCTAAAAAGACTGGGGTTGGACATTTTCCCCAGTATAAAACGCCCTAGTGGGAATCTTTCTATAGTTGGTTCTATGGATAACAGTACCATCAAGGAAATCTTACATACCCTTCATCGGGCTGTTAAGAAGCCCACATCATAATCTGTACTCAGATTTGATGTGGGAGTATGTCACTTCAGGATCGGGCTAGTAGCGTAGTTTGGGGTATGCCGGGAAGTGTGGCTAATTCTGGTTTAGCCGATCGAGTGTTATCCTTGGAAGCAATGGCTTGCGAAATTATCGATCGAGTAAAAAATCACCAATAACCAATTACCAATAACCAATCACCAATCACCAATCACCAATAACCAATTACCAATTACCAATTACCAATTACCAATCAGAATGTCTCGACCAACATTATACATCGCCATCACTAATCATGGATTCGGCCATGCCGTCCGAGTCTCATCAGTAGCAGCAAAAATTCAAGAATCATATCCAGAAATTTTATTAATTATCGCCACAACAGCACCCCGTTGGTTGCTAGAATCATACATCACAGGTGATTTCATTCTCCGTCCCCGCGCTTTTGATGTTGGTGTCGTGCAGTCTGACAGTTTGAATATGGATTTAGATGCGACACTGGAAAAGTTGCAGGAAATTCGGAAAAAGCAAAATTCACTAATTGCTAGCGAAGTAAATTTTATTAAACAAAATAGGGTGGGTTTGATTCTGGCAGATATTCCACCTGTGATGACAAAGATTGCTAAGGCTGCTGGTGTTCCTTGCTGGATGATGAGCAATTTTGGTTGGGATTTTATTTATCGTGATTGGGGCGGGGAGTTTGACGACATAGTGGATTGGATTGGTGAGTGCTTCGGAATGTGCGATCGCCTTTTTCGTCTCCCTTTGCACGAAAAAATGTCGTTTTTCCCTCATATAGAAGATGTTGGTTTAACAGGTGGCAATCCTCGGTATAGTAACGATAAAATTCGGGAGTTATTCAGAATCGAAACACCCCTAGAAAATACTGTATTGTTGACTTTTGGTGGACTCGGTTTGGAAGATATCCCTTATCACAATTTACACAAGTTTAGCGATCGCCAATTTATCACTTTTGATGCTGCTGCTCCTGATTTGCCAAATTTGATTAGAGTCAAGAGTCAGGAGTTTGCCAACTCTTTCCCGATTTTACCGCGTCCAGTTGATGTAATGCCTGTCTGCGGACGGGTGATTTCCAAACCGGGGTATAGCACTTTTTCGGAAGCTTTGCGTTTGTCCATACCTGTGGTTTCTATCATGAGAGAAGGTTTTGCCGAAGCGGAGATTTTACTCGAAGGGATGCAAAACTATGGTTCCCATCAAATTATCACTGCTGCGGAGTTTTTTGAGGGTGATTGGGACTTTTTAGGAAAACCGATGCAGCCCCCGCGTTTGTCAGAAAAATTGGCCAAAAATGGTACGGAGGCGATCGCCCACGCTGTTGTAGATTATTTTAAATAGCAAACAAGTCAATCAAATAAAGCCCATAGAATTGGCTGCTTGTCAAACTTTCGTCTGCCTTCGCCCGCTGAAGATTATTGCAAAATCTCAAATCCCAAATCTAAAATCCTATGACTCATTACCAACAGATATTCAAAATTAACACTATCGGTAAATCTTTATGCAAAATTACCGATAGTGTAGAAAATGTGGTAGCTAATTCTGGTATTAACACAGGACTTTGTACCTTGTTTTTGCGCCATACTTCTGCTAGTTTGCTGATCCAGGAAAATGCAGACCCCGATGTACTCAAGGACTTAGCCAACTTTTTAGCTAAACTGGTACCGGAGGGTGCAACCTATATTCACGATGCAGAAGGCCCCGACGATATGCCGGCTCACATTCGCACTGCATTGACTCATACTTCTGAACAAATCCCGATCGCTCGCGGTAGGCTGCTGTTAGGAACTTGGCAGGGAATTTACCTATGGGAACATCGTCAGCGGGGGCAGACTCGCGAACTCGTGGTTCATATCAGCGGTAACTGAAAGAGAGGGAATTAGGCATGGCGTATCGGGCATTGGTAATTGGTAATTAGTAATTGCTTATAAATAACTACTTATGAGTGACTACTGGCTACTGACTACTGACTACTGGCTACTGAATTCAATTCTTTGAAAGAGCGATCGGAATTTGCACCTCGCTGATTTTCATTGCTTCCGGTGTCATCGGGGAGTTGTAAAAAAAGCGTCGCGGAGGTCCGACTATTGAGTATTCTGGATGTTGTTGAAGCCAATTTTTGAGTTTTTGGAGGTTATTTTCGTAGCTTTCCCAACTGTAAGCCCCGCCGACACCAATGCTAACAACCGTCATCGGTGGCGTATCGGTGACTGTGACAGCCGAGCTAAGGCTGCTGGGAGCGATATTTGGTGATGGGTAGAGGAAAGAAACTTGTACTTCGGGAACATCCATTTGCCCTGCAATTCCTGTGTAGCGGGCTTCTACGGGCGTTGTCATCGCAATTTGGTTATTGCTGATATGTTGGAATAAGGGATTGAAGGCAACCCCAGTAGCTTGTCGCACATCACCAGCGTGGGAGTAGGTGACAGCGCGGTACTGAGGATATTGCTTAACTTCTATAGTGCCAATCTCTGCGGGTTCAGGGAATCCACTGGGTAAATAAGCTGACATTGTTTGCGAGTTTAGCCTTAACAAGTGGGAAAACTATTTTAGCATTTATCCCGCTCGATTTTGAGGATTGCACTTATAATTAATTTAGAGATTTGTTAATCAACCTCATATTAATACGACCGGGGATAAAAACTTAAATAATTATTAATATAATTGTCAGTGAAAATTAACATTTTTCATGGGCTTGTCATTTTTTTCGCTACTATTTGGTTATTCTGTCAGGGGGGTGTAGGTTGTCAATTGTTTAGATTAGATGATGTTGAGGTAAATGATTAATTATACCGCTGTCCTGGAATAGTATATGAAAAAAATTTTAGTGATCGAGGACGATCGTGTGATTCGGGAGAATATTATCAAGATCCTCAAGTTTGAACGTTTTGATGCGATGGGGGCTGAAAATGGAATGCAGGGCTTATCTTTGGCGATGTCCAATCTGCCCGATGTGATTCTTTGCGACGTGATCATGCCGGAACTTAATGGTTATGGGGTGCTGATGGCCTTGCGAGCGAATCCTGCTACTGCCACAGTACCTTTTGTCTTTCTGACTGGTAAAGCCGATCGCGCTGAAATGCGGCAGGGCATGGAATTGGGAGCCGATGATTACCTGACTAAACCTTTTACTAAAGCTGAACTGGTAGGGGCGATCGCCAGTCGGTTGAAGAAACAAGAAGCTTTTGTCGAGCAATACAATAATTTACAAATACAAACCAACGAGCATATCATAGAACAAGATGCCTCGGAAAAATTAATCATACTGAAAAAAGGCTTATACACTGCTTTAAGACGAGAAGAATTCCAGGTTTACTATCAGCCCCAGGTTAGTCTAACTACCGGTAAGATTGTGGGTGCAGAAGCTTTGGTGCGCTGGAAACACCCGGAAAAAGGATTGATTCCACCTACAGAATTTATTCCGGTTGCTGAAGAAACTGGCTTTATTATACCCTTGGGCGAGTGGATATTGCAGACAGCTTGCCAGCATTTAAAATCTTGGCAAAATGATGGTTTTTCTGGGTTGCGGGTGGCGGTTAATTTATCACCTCGTCAATTTCACCAACCGGAACTCAGCACTAGAGTGGCAGAAATTTTAGAAAAAATTGGTTTGGAACCAAACAGTTTAGAATTAGAGTTAACGGAAAGTTTGATGATAGAGGATACCGAAAGCGCGATCGCTACTTTGACACAATTAAAAAAATTGGGAGTTTCTATTTCTATTGACGATTTCGGAACAGGCTATTCTTCCTTAAGCTATCTGACACAATACCCCTTCGATACTTTAAAAATAGACCGCTCATTTATTCGTAATATCACAGATGGTTCTCGAAATGCAGCGATTGTAAAAGCTATTATTGAAATGGCTCACAGTCTCTGTCTGGAAGTAATTGCCGAAGGTGTTGAAACGGAATCAGAACAAGATTTTATCAGGCGCTATAAATGCGATTATATGCAAGGATATTTGTTCAGTCGTCCTTTGCCGGCAACGGATTTTGAGCAGTTGCTGAAGCAAGGTCAGTAAAGGAAGAAGGAAGATAGTCCTGGAGGCAAAAAACCCGGTTTATTCCCAAAATTGTCGTTTTTTTCGACAAATATTCACGCAGAAACCGGGTTTTTGACTCAGAGTGCGCCCAGGACTGTCAAAAATACCCAGTTTCTCGCGATCGTCCTCAACCTAAAATGAAGCAATTACTTTCAGAAACCTAGTTTGGGCGTCCACGACTGGTAATCAGAGTCGCGATCGCCCATAATTTAGATCTAAATAGTAAATTCAGAAGCCCCCCAGCTTCAGCATTGACAACTACCACAAATAACTTCTAACCAAGACACCACTATGGGAAAACCAACAGGCTTTATCGAATTTTTGCGCGAACTACCCTCCGAACTCTCACCAGTCGAGAGAGTCCACAACTGGGATGAATTTCACCTACCCATGGACGACGACAAACTCCGCACCCAAGGAGCCCGCTGCATGGATTGCGGCATCCCATTTTGCCACACCGGAAACCTGATTAGTGGCATGGCCAGCGGCTGCCCCATCAATAACCTGATCCCCGAATGGAACGACCTAGTATATCGCGGACTGTGGAAAGAAGCCCTAGACAGACTCCACAAAACTAACAACTTCCCCGAATTCACCGGCAGAGTTTGTCCCGCCCCCTGCGAAGGCGCTTGCGTGCTCGGCATCAACAACCCGCCAGTCACAATCAAAAACATCGAAGCCTCAATCATCGACAAAGGCTGGGATGAAGGCTGGATCACCGCCGAACCACCGGCCAAACGCACCGGCCGCGTCATCGCCATCATCGGTTCCGGGCCCGCCGGTTTGTCCGCCGCCGCCCAACTCAACAAAGCCGGTCATTGGGTAACAGTATACGAAAGAGCCGATCGACCCGGTGGCCTGCTAATGTATGGCATCCCCAACATGAAGCTAGACAAAGAACAAGTTGTGATGCGCCGCCTCAAAGTCCTCGAAGACGAAGGAGTCAAATTCATCTGCAACACCGAAGTCGGCAAAGACTTACCAGTAGAACAATTACTCAAAGAATTCGACTCCGTTGTCCTCTGTACCGGCGCCACCAAACCCCGCGACTTAGGCATCGAAGGACGCGAATTAAAAGGCATCCACTTCGCCATGGACTTCCTCACCGCCAATACCAAAGCAGTTCTCGACAAGAGCACCAACGATAACTTCATCTCCGCCGCCGGCAAAGATGTCGTCATCATCGGCGGTGGCGACACAGGCACCGACTGCGTGGGCACCTCCATCCGCCACGGCTGCAACAGCCTCGTACAGCTAGAAATCCTCCCCAAACCGCCCTCCGAACGCGCCGCCAACAATCCCTGGCCCGAATGGCCAAAAGTCTACCGTCTCGACTACGGCCAAGAAGAAGCCGCGGCCAAATTCGGCGACGATCCCCGCGGCTATCTCACCACCGCCACCAAGTTCGAGGGCGACGAAAACGGCAACGTCAAAGCCGTGCACACCGTTGAAGTGGAGTGGACAAAAAATGAAAAAGGACAGTTCATTCCCAAACACATCCCCGGCACCGAAAAAGTCCTACCAGCTCAGCTTGTCTTGCTAGCGATGGGCTTCCTAGGTCCCGAACAGCCCTTGCTGGATGCGATGGGATTGGAACGCGACGCCCGCAGCAATATCAAAGCCGAACACGAAAAATATACAACCAGTATTCCGGGAGTATTCGCCGCTGGTGACTGTCGCCGGGGTCAAAGTTTGGTAGTTTGGGCAATTAACGAGGGGCGGGGTGTCGCCCGCGAGTGCGACCTTTATTTAATGGGGAGCACGGATTTGCCTTAATTGGTAGGTTCAAAACTTTAAGTTAATTTAAAAACAAAGCTACCCCTATTTTACAGTTTGGGTAGCCTTGTCCCTAAATTAATTCAATCACATGAATTTCTCAAAGGGGGACAAATTTTACCAAAAAAATGGGTCTTTTTTAAGCCCCTCAACCCCTCACATTTTCCATCAACCAATTAAACTTAGCCTGGGCTAGACCCAAATTCTCCATCACACTCGGATTAATGTCCTCACCTTCTAATTCAGAGTTTTCTAATTCAAGATTACGACCATACTCTATATGTCTAATCGTACCGCGCATTCTGTCAGCCAGACACAGAGAAATTCCACAATAAAATCGGGAAGCAAAGCCCATATCCTGTTGCAGTTTGATAATTAATTGTCGCCGTGGAATTGCTAACAACTCTGTTTTTTCGATCGCCTTCACCGTTGCCAAAGGAGGTCTAGCATCAATAAAAGAAACTTCTCCCACCAGTTCTCCGCTACCTATTTTTGCCAGTTCTTTAGTAGACTTCGCCTCTAGCAAAACACTCAAAGTTCCCTTCAATACAATGTAGAGGGCATCGATTTGTCTCCCTTCGTGGATCAGTATCCTGTCGGGGTCAAGAATTTCCTTCTTAGCTTTTTGGACTATCCAGTTGATGTCATCGTTATTTAACTGGCTCAAAATGAAAAGTGCTTTTTTTCTACTGCTGTCGGTCATGAATTTAGCTCCCGATCGCTTTTTTTATAATAGCATTGGTTAAACAATTTTTTTAAATAAAACCCCTGTCATGGGCGCGGGGTACAATTCACCGTGCCCATAGTCTCTGACTAAATCGATCGCAAATCGGGATAACCAGCCAACATATCATCAGCAGTCAAAGTATCGCCATTAGCTTGAGGAGTCCACAGCACCTCAATCGCCAACAACTGCTCGCTAGACACTCCCCCAATTTGACGCAAAGCCATGCGCAAATCTTCAGTATTTTTGACTACTGGTAATTGCAGTTTGCCTAGGGTACCGACAATCAACGTCACCACAATATATTCACCAGGAGCTTGACTCAAATCCCCAGCCACCAGTACGCCATTTTCCTTCACACTTGGCAGTACATTGTTGCTTCCAGATTCCCGAAGCTGGTTGTTAAAATTTGAGAGAGTTTCTTCTGTAAATTTACTGCGTTCTGCCAGAGAAAATTGATTAAATTTAGCTTCTGCTGCTTCCAAGCGAGTTTGCTGAGATTCAGCACCGGCATAAACCCAGTATTCTGGATGGCGCAGCAACGCCAGAGTAGATTCTTGTAGCACCTGAGCGCGACCCGTTGCTGTATCGGTATCCGCTGTTTTTGCTAAGGAGTCGAGTTCCGATTGCAAACCGCGAGCCTCTGCTAGCAAACCAACTTGCAAACGAGCCACAGAGACGTTTGTAGGTGTGCTGTAGCCTAGTTCTTCCTCCCCTGTGCCCCCGGCGCGGCGGAAGCTTTGGACGAGGAAATTCGCGATCGAAATAAAAATCAAAATCGAGAACAAACCACCAAAGCCGCCCCCAAACCCAAAAAAGGGCAGCAAGAACGGGAAACCAAAGCCACCACCAAAGCCACCACCAGGGTAGTACCCCCCTCCAGACGGTGCGTAAGTGCGGCTAGGAGACGAATAACTGCGCGCTGGAGCCCGAAAAGAGCCACCACCGATGCGTCCTCCGCTGCGGGCCGCCAGGGCTCCATCAGCGTTACCCAGGGCTAGTGTCAGTACCAGCCCGATCGCAAATAGTGATTTCAAAAGCGGTTTGATTCTTGAAATTAGTTGCTTGTACATAAGACCATTACTATGCGATACATATATAATTTACAGTCTATTCTCGCCTGTGGGCAGCCCGGTTGCAGGCGTGAAATCGGTGAGATATCCGTACTTAAGGACTCAAGTCCTGACGAAAAACTATAGAGGTCGCTCTCCCGCTAACCCTTGGGGATAACGGGAGATAACCTCACCTTAGAAATTCTGATTATCTGTGGTTGGAGCCACGGAACCGGGCTGGTTGATAAACAGGTTTTTGGCACTATCGTTTTGATAGATACAATTGATATCCGGTTGACTTTCCAAAGTACCGGTGAAGCCAAATGTATTCATCCGATTTTTGCACTCGCGTACTTGGTCTTGGCTGACGAGCTTTCTTTGTTCTAGAATTGCCCAGTTATTGGTCCTGAGCACGCAGCCAGGGCGCATAGTCGGCTGTGAAATGTAGACGTTGAAAGGGTTGAGGGTGACATAGGCGCGCATATCTGTCACCATCGCGCTGGCTCCAAACTGTACGCAAAGTTCGGGATTGGGGGCACTGCGATCGATAAATTCGCGGGATGCTACGTTTTCTGGGCTAATGGTAGCGGTAGAGCTAAAGGCAATGCCAATCCCAATGCCGAGAATGAACACTGCTGCTAAAATCCCCAAGGATGTGTAATTGACAAAGGAAGGTTTCCCAGAGGGAGACTGGCGTCGGGATTGTCCGCCAAAGGGACTGGAATAGTCGGAGTCTTCATCTCCTCGCGGTGCGTCGGCTGTGAATCTGTCGTTGTAGGGTTTAGGTTTGCGTTTCATATAAGCTTCAGTGGGTTTTGGAGAGTTACCAGGGAGTAGTTTTTTATTTTTATCTTTTGTGTTCTAATTGTACGGCGATCGCCCGCTCACGGTAACAGGCTTGGGAGACAGGAGTTTTGCCAAACTGCATCTGCGTCTGGCGATCGACTTTTTTGCTGCTTTGTCGGAATTTGATCACCTCACAGGATGTCAATTCAATTAAAATAACTAAAAGTCGGATACCATTGCACAGCGGAAGAATCCGGCTCAAGATTATTCACAAATTTTAACATTTTACCCACCAGGAGGATACAAAGTAGTGTCTGTCGAAATTATTGTCAAGCCTTCAACAGTCCGTAAGCTTGCACCCCGCTACCGCGTTCTGCTGCACAATGATGATTTCAACCCGATGGAGTACGTGGTGCAGACTCTGATGCAGACGGTTCCGAGTCTGACTCAGCCACAGGCTGTGAATATTATGATGGAAGCTCACACCAACGGGCTGGGACTGGTGATTGTGTGTGCCCTAGAACACGCTGAGTTTTACAGCGAAACGCTCAACAATCACGGATTGAGTAGTACGATCGAACCTGACGAATAGAGTTTGAGTGTACAGCAAGACTCTGCCATCTCAACAAAAAAAACAGATAGGTGACATACTCCCACATCAAATCTGAGTACAGATTATGATGTGGGCTTCTTAACAGCCCGATGAAGGGTATGTAAGATTTCCTTGATGGTACTGTTATCCATAGAACCAACTATAGAAAGATTCCCACTAGGGCGTTTTATACTGGGGAAAATGTCCAACCCCAGTCTTTTTAGGTTAATCGCAGCATTAAGATCGCGATCTACCCTCAAAGAATTTTGCTCGTCCCAATACTCTCGAATATTGCAATCGGTGAAAACCATTTCATTCCGATAACACAGAAGCATTGAGGTGTAAGCAGGTTTTTGTGAAACGACGACTGCCCCAGTTTTTTCTCCTATGTAGCTCAGCGTCGTAAAAAATTGCCCAAAAGCTG
>NZ_JBGJZU010000074.1:8625-31309 GCF_041354475.1 Microcoleus sp. | reverse complement strand
ACAGCCGTTCTTTGCACTTCTTGTTAGGTGCATGGCCAGTTGTCGGTATCTGGTTCACAGCACTAGGTATCTCCACCATGGCTTTCAACTTGAACGGTTTCAACTTCAACCAATCGATTATCGACTCACAAGGTCGCGTAATCAATACATGGGCTGATGTCATCAACCGCGCTAACTTGGGTATGGAAGTAATGCACGAGCGCAACGCTCACAACTTCCCACTCGACTTGGCTGCTGGCGAAACCACACCAGTTGCTTTGGTTGCTCCTTCTATCAACGGTTAATTTTTAACTTGAGATAATCAAAAAGCGCTCCTAGAAATAGGGGCGCTTTTTGTTTGGGCTTTTCCCCAAATCCAAGAAACCGGGTTTCTGCGACAATCTCGGAATTCCCACCAAAATTCAGGAAGAAACCCGGTTTCTGACTCCCCACCCAAAATTCCCAAATCCAAGAAACCAGGTTTCTGCGACAATCTCGGAATTCCCACCGAGATTTTAGAAAGAAACCGGGTTTCTGACTCCCACGCGAGACTAAAGAATAGAATATTACGATAGACTCCAAGTTTTGGAAGTCGTATATTATGGAAGAGCGATCGTAAAAGGTAAGTCAAATGGTTGTCGCAGTTTCTAAAGCGGGATTGGGTACAGGTGCGGCTTTCCTGTCAAACGTGACATGGGAGACTCTGGAAAAATTGGATGCAGATTTGGCGGACACTGGGGCGCGTTTAACTTATTTGGATGGGTGTTTAGAAATTATGGCTCCTTTATCTGAGGAACATGAAGAACCTAAAAATACTTTAGGTCAGGTTTTAGAAGTTTATATGCGGACGAAGGACATTCGTTTCTACGGGCGAGGGAGCACAACTATCGGGATGAAGGAGTTGGGTGCACGGAAGGAACCAGATGAGTCTTATTGTTTGGGTACGCGCAAGTCGGTTCCAGATTTGGCGATCGAGGTGACGGTGACAAGTGGTGGAATTGATACGCTGGAAATCTATCGTCGGATAGGAGTGCGGGAGGTTTGGTTTTGGGAGGATGGGGTAATTTCGGTTTATTGTTTGCGCTCTACGGGATATGAGTTGGTTAGTAAGAGTGAACTTTTGCCGGAGTTGGATTTGCGATCGATCGAGTTTTATTCGCGGATGGCGGATCAATATGATGCGGTGAATGCTTTTATGCGATCGATGTAGAAGTTGAGAAGTGCGATCGTAAGGAGAAATTAACAATGCTATCTGTAGAAAAATGCCCTATTTGTGGCGGTGAAATAGTTATCAAAGAAGTCGATAAACTTTTACGGGGCGGCAACCATACTGCTATCTTAAAAGTGTCGGCTGAAGTTTGCCTAAGCTGTGGAGAACGGTTGTACTCTGTGGAAACAGTTAGGAAATTTGCCAAAATTAGACAGCAGTTACAGCGGGAAGAAACTCAAGAATTTCAACCGATGGGGCAATCTTTTCGCGTCGGGTTAAGCGCACCCGGCGGTTGAAACAGGGCAACCACGGGGGGATTGCCCCTACTACACAAACCCGGCGGTTGAAACCGCGTCTACACAAACAAAGTCTGCCTCCGCAGACTAAGAAATATAAATGGGTGGAATGTTACTGAGATTGAATGTATTGTTGAAATACACGATTAATCTGAAACTTCGATCGCAATCCTACTAACACTTTTTCCACTAAGCCTCGTCGGGCTAAAGATTGTATGGCTTGCAAAAATTCAGATTTGGATAATTCACTGTCAGCAGGTTGTTGGGAAATATCTACAGCTTCAGCTTGAGTCGCCAACAAGTAGCATACCTTTTTTTCTGAGTCTGATAAACGCTCAAGGTGAGATTCTAAAATCGGTTCTAAGTCACCTAAAAACAAATCATTTCCATCCGCTAAAAACAGGGAAACGCTACCATCAAATAATTCCCAAATTGTAGCAGCGATGATATTTAGCCAGGAAGGATGACCTTGATAAAGGGCGATTAAGTCTGACCATTTTTCCTCATCGGCTAATCCTTTTTCTCTGAGAATTTCTGCCGCTTCTTCCCCTAACCCTTTGAGGTGTAATGTTCGGGTAGCTCGGTTTTCGGCTTCTAAAGTAGTGATTTCTCTGGGTTTTTCCCAACTGAGGAGGATTAAACAACTCTGATGAGAGGATGTGGCAATTTGTTTGAAAAATTTGCCATAGTCTTCATAGCCTGTTAAATATCGACCTGCTAGTTGACTGCTTTGAAAAATATTCTGTACGTCATCAAGGATTACTAAACAGCGTGAGGTGCGAAAATAATCTATGATTGTGGTTAATGGGGTTTGTTGCGATCGCCCAAAAGATTGCTTGAGTTCGGTTTGGAGGGTTGTGAGTGTGGGAGTGTGGCTGAGGCTGCGCCAAATAATGTAATCAAATTCGGTTTGAGTTTGTTCGATGAGTTTGAGGGCGATCGCGCTTTTGCCAATTCCACTTAAGCCGTAGACGGTAATCAAGCGGGTGTGGGCTTCTAATATCCATTGTTTGAGGGTGGAGAGTTCTGATGTGCGATCGTAAAAGCTGGTTAATTCGGGTGCGTCTGTTAAATCGATGATGGGCGATATGGCATTATTTTGGGGAGAGTTAGGGGGATTGGGCGATCTGATTTTTGTATCTTCAATAGTTTGTATAAATTGACCCCCGATGTTAATATTATCAATTTGTAATAAACAGTGACCTAATTGGGAAGCTTGAGAAACTCTATACTTTTTCTCTAACTTAGAACGAAAATTTAATTTATTAAGGTCTTCTCCTAATTCCTCACGCAACTTTTCCCATAACTTCGCAGCTTCTTTTTTAACGTGAGATTCACTACAATGGAAATCTTTAGCTATTTGAGGATATTTTTGCCTGTACCAAACACCCGTCAGTATTGCTTCCTGTAGGGGTGTGAGATGTTCTCCAGTTTTGTCAAAAATCGAATTATTCGCCCATTCTACGACATCTTCAACATTCTTCATGGGTAGATACAAAGATATATTGAGGGTACTATATTATACCAAATCCTACTTTGTCAACCTAATTATACCAAATCATACTAAATTGCTTCAGTATAATTATAGAAATTGTGTGCTAAATCCGACCGTTTTGAGTTGTCACATTTGATCTAAATATTGCAAAATGACTGAGAGAATCCACCACAATTGCTTTCTCGATACTTTAGGTAAATTAGTTTGAATAGTTAGGGGTTATGTATTATGGACTTTTTATTTGCCATACCAAGTTTTATTTTTCACTTGGTATCAACTTTTTTCTCTTGGATTTTCAGTGTCATCTCTGTAATTATAGGTATTGTTCTATTGCCGTTTGTACTAGCGTGGGGATTATTGATGGAGGTTGGTAAGGCACTAATTTCAATAGTATTATTACCAACTTTATTGTTTTCTCACCCAGGAGACATCTCATCATCGCAACCTGTTGTCGCGACAACTCCTACAATTCATAATAACAATGTTGAACAAATATTCAATGATATACAGCAGCTAGAATTAGTGGGCAGAAACATGGAGCCGTCGAGAACTTACGAACAATTAGGACAGTGCGTTATCCTAACGCAAGAATACCAAAATCAAGCCGAAAAGTTAATTGAGAGGACGAATGATCTGCCCATGTCCTATAAGGTGACATTATGGCCAGCAGCTACAGGTCTCAAGTCGTGCCTTTCTTGTAATACAACTTCTATTAAACAACACTCCTGCAATGCGGTTCGCATGGGTCTCAGTGATTACCAATCAATGATGAATGAAGAGTAAGAAATAACCAGTATTAGTAGGGTGCGTCACATTTATATAAATTTTCGATCAAACAGATCAATTATAGCAGGTGACACACTCTACCAAGTAAAACTAACGTCGAAATAGAGTGCCATCAGGCATTTTTGCACCGTTGAGATTTGCTTGTCTCAAGTCTGCACCACTCAGGTTAGCTTGCTGTAAGTTGCTACCAGTAAAGTTTGCTTTTTGTAAGTCAACCCCACTTAAGTCTACTGCACTCAACTTGTTTGCTAGTAAATTTAGTAAGTCTTGACTATTTAGGGTGGAACTTCGCCAGAAAGCGCTGTTATTTAGATGTAGCTGAATTAACCCTAGTAATTCGTCCTTACTAAGATTTACCTGATTAGGATCGCTTTTGATTAAGTTAATTAAATCATGCTGATTTAGCTTAGAGTTGACTAGCTTCTGTACATCTTGCTGGCTTAAGTTAACTTTATTCCAGTCTAACCCGCTGAAATCCAAGTTACTAGGGTCAGCTTTGATGAAATTGACTAAATCTTGCTTGCTCAAGTTAACTGTCAATATTTTGAGGGAATCTTCCTTACTCAATCTAATTTTACTCCAGTCAAATCCCTGGAAATCTAAGTTGCCAGGGTTTTTAACTTTGCTGATTTTGACTTCACTCAAGTCAGCACCTGTTAAGTCTACGCCAGTCAAATTTGCACCACTCAAATCGGATCTTCTCAAATCAGCATTATGCAGGTTAACACCTTGTAGATTCTTACCACTGAGGTTAGCACCTGGTTGGATTTCGGTTTCAGTGGCTACTGCATTGCTTGTAGAGTCTTTACTGCCACAAGTTCCTTGTCCGAAAACTAAAAAGCAATCAGTTTTTTTAGTGACATTAGGTGGACTTCCTTCTGCTCTGACTTGAGCCGGGTGCATTAGGAGGATTCCAAAACATAAAAATGCGACAATTAAAAACTTGCTAATCAACTTGTTAGCGATTGTAATTTGAGGTAACATCGTAAACTTTATCCTACAGTGAGTTTGACAGAGATTGAGACAGATATAATATTTGCTAGTCTAACAGCAAAATAGGGAAACGGCGCGATCGATCGCGCTACTTTTTTAAAGTATAGTTTCCCTAACTGTTGTTCCCACCTTTAACTAACGAGGCCCAGCTTCAATTGCAGAATTGGCTATGTTAACGAGCATTTTCTCTTCCCCATTCTTCATCGTTACTCGATACAAAACGCCTTGATACTGCCATTCAACTAAGGCCGTGCAATAAGCACCACAACCATTATAAAAAACTCCTTGTGTTCTGCCAGCTAATTGAATGGTTTTGAATTCACTCCTAAATCCTCTGATCGGTGGTTGGGCTGGTTCTCCACCTCTTTCTGCTGATATACTCCCGATATAGCAAGGTGTACTGTTGCAATTAGGTATGTGGCCCATATCAACACTATACCCCTTTGTTTCTACTCGGCTTTTCAAGTAAATTTTTTGTGAGAACGGAAGCTGACTGGGTAAAAAAATTGGTACTCTCGTCTTACCTTGAATTTCTGAGAGAATTTCACGTACAGGAAAAGGACTACTCGATCGCGAATTACCACCTTCAGAATTAGCAGACTGAGGGCGAAACCCTTGCACAAAATTAGTCCACCGCTGAATTTTATTACCAGTAATATCTAAAATAGGAATAGAACGAGTCCTTGATATTGGCCGCCCAGCCTCCTCCTGAGAATATTCGATCGCAGTACGCTCTGGTTTCCCTAAACCATAAGTATTAGCAACATCGCTAGCCAATTGACAGTTGATTCTGAATTGCCCCATGTCAATTTTGCCATTTCCGGCGCGGTAATACCAAGTCCTACCGCCAGCGTTGGGTATCTCCTGACAATCAGAATATGTCACCTCAAACATCTTGGCGATATGCACGTCATAGAGGCGCAACTGACCCCCATAAGCAGATTTTGTGGTATTGGTTTCTGACACAGTAAGGGTATAGGTTCCTTCTGCGTGTTGTAATCTCATTGGAACTTGTGTTTGAGCGATCGCCTCTGGTATCCTCTGAATAGGAGTTCCGAAAACCCAACTCAAAGTAATAATAGCAAAGCTGCTTAGGAATAGTTGTTTTACGCCTCTCATTTGTTCCTATAAAACTATTGGATAGTTGTATTATAGAGCCTTAATTTAACCGAAACAGGACTTATCTGCGTCGATGCAAAGAAACCGGGTTCGATCCAAATTCTCGATCTACTTCACCACGCCCCAAGTGTTTTAGGAGTCGCGAGAGCAATATTACTTGAGAGTCTTGTGGAAGTGCAAGAATCTCAGCTTCCAGATTTTCAAGTGTCATAGTATTTAATAATTTTCCGATACATTAACTCTCTCATAATTATAATTCATTTCTAGCATCATTAACTGTCACCATAAGTGTCATCGGATCGATAGGTGAAGCAGTAAACCCGCACTTCTCATAAAACTGCTTTGCCTCTTCCGAAATAGCGTGTACCAAAATTGCCCTTATTCCCGCAATTTCAGCAGCTTGCAAAGTGCGAAGGATAGCATCTCGCAGCAAAGCACGCCCGATACCTTTACCTTGCCAGTGCCGATCGACTGCAAGTCTTCCAATTACTATAACTGGAATTGGATCTGGCATATTACGCCTAACTCTACCTGTTGCAGTAGTTTGTGCTAGTGCGCCATTAGCAAGACAGTAATATGCAATAACCACTTGGCCAGCGCAGACAACGTAAGTCCTTGAAGCGCCCTCCAACTCATTTTTTAAAGCATGACGTTTTAACCATTCATTTAACTCATTGTTATCTGAATTAAAGCTGTCAATTTGATGTGATAAATTCAGTTTTTCGGGAGGATAAAGCTGCTGTCGATCTTGTTCTAATCCCATGGAGATTTAGTTGTTAGTAATGCGTGTAGCTTTTCATTTCCCATAGGTTGAGCATCTAGCAATGCCACAAATTCCTTAAATTTAACTTCATCTAACCCAAAAAAACACCGGTCTAAAAGAACATCTTGGGCTTTTTGGTAGGCTGAATCCACCATGAACTCTGAGGGACTTTTTCCTTGTATTTGAGCCGCGCGATCGATTAAATCGCTTTGAGGTTGATTCATTCGGATATTGATTATCGTATCGCGCTTTTGGGCATCCTCACCCCCGATAGATCCAACTTCTCGATCTATTTCACCACGCCACAAGTGTTCTATAAGTCGCGATAGTAGTGCTGCTTGAGAGTTCTTTGGAAGTGCAAGAACCTCAGCTTCAAGATTTTCTAGTGTCATAGTATTTAAGGATTTTATAATATATTAACTCTATCATACTTTGGGATGAAGAACTATAGCCCGATCGCCCAATTAATTAAAACGCCAGTTTTTGAAATAACTCCGCAACCGGAAGAGTAAAGCCGGAGACGATTTCTTCGCCATCGAGGGAATCAGCGGACTTGAGCAGGCGATCGGGCTCTTGGGACGATCGATACACCAACACATACTTTTCTTTAGGGTTAATCACCCAAACTAAACGCGCTCCATTTTCAAAATATTCTACCAGTTTATTGTGAATTTCTGCCACTGTATTGCTAGGAGAAAGGATTTCTACGGCAAGATCGGGCGCACCTTCTAAAAAGCCATCGGGTAGTTCTTCTAACCCTTGCAAGCGTTCTTTTGCCATGAATGAAACATCGGGCGATCGCTTGTTTCCTGATTTCATCTTGAAAGCAGTGCTGGAATCGAACATCGCGCCTAGTTTTTGAATGCGGACATAACCACCGAGCAAAATCATCAAGATACTGCAAACATAACCGTGTTTTGCACTCCTGTTTCCCATGTCAATTAGTTCTCCATTTACAATTTCGTAGCGGTGTCCATCTCGGTTGAGTGCCATGAATTCAGCATCAGTCCAGACTTTTTCCTCTGCTGGGGTTTCAAGTTGGTTTTGCCCTGGATGTTGAATTAGAGTAACCATAGCTTTCTCCTAAACTTATATTTTTAGTTAAACATGATTCATTTCAAACTTGAAAAAATCGCCCTTAAAGACTAATCCGGCGGTAGACTTCAGCCATCGGAAGCTCTATATTCAAGCTGTGCAGGACGATCGCCCGATCGATCCCATCGTATACTTGCCATTGCCAGCGATCGCTACTTTGGCGATCGAGGTTGTGATATTGCTCAATATATGCTTCAGTTTGACTCACCAGCAAATATTCACAAAAACTAGCAATAGAGCGATATTTTCGGAACTTTTCACCTCTATCGTAGGCTTCTGTAGACGGCGAAAGAACCTCGACAATCAGTAAAGGATTGAGAATTTCGTCGGTGCGAGATCCATTGAATTCCGGTTCGCCATCAATTACCATAACATCGGGATAAGTGCCGTGATTGAAGCTAGGAATCCAAATTCGTAAATCGCCGTTATAGGTTTGAAAATTGGTGTCTCGGAGAGCCACGTTGAGAAAAGTCGTAGTATCTACGGCAATACGGCTGTGAGCGGGGGAACCTCCGGGCATAGCGATAATCTCTCCGTTACAATATTCGTGACGTTCTTCGGCAGTTTCTTCGATCGCCCTATATTCATCTAGAGTGAAGCGAGTCTTTGTCACGTCGGTCAGATTTGGTGGGTTGGTTTGAGTAATAACCACGATCGCACCTCCTAAATAATTAGACTTTAAATAATTATGGCTTACAGCTAGATAATTGTCTCAACCCAGAAGCGATCGGATTTGTAGAAATTTATCTTTCATCAATTTTACCCGATCGCCTATTCATTATTGAGGGCGAAACCTTTGCACAAAATTAGTCCACCGCTGAATTTTATTACCACTAATATCTAAAATAGGAATAGAACGAGTCCTGGATATTGGCGGCCCAGCTTCTTCCTGAGAATATTCGATCGCAGTACGTTCTGGTTTCCCTAAACCATAAGTATTAGCAATATCGCTAGCCAACTGACAGGTAATTCGGAAAGAACCCATGCTAATTCTACCATTTCCGGCGTAGTATTCCCAAATCCTAAAGCCAGCTTTGGGTATTTCCTGACAATCAGCATATGTCACCTCAAACATCTTGGCGATATGCACGTCATAGAGGCGCAACTGACCCCCATAAGCAGATTTTGTGGTATTGGTTTCTGACACCGTAAGGGTATAGGTTCCTTCTGCGTGTTGCAGTCTCATTGGAACTTGTGTTTGGGCGATCGCCTCTGGTATCCTGTGAATGGAAGTTCCGAAAACCCAACTCAAAGTAATAATAGTAAAGCTGCTTAGGGATAGTTGTTTTACGCCTCTCATTTGTTCCTATAAAAATATTGGATAGTTGTATTATAAGTCTTACAACAATCATTAGTGTTGGGTTTATTTCCTGTTTTAGTAACGCAATCCAAATCTAAGAAACCGGTTTCTGCGATAATTTACGCATCCTCATCGAAATTTACTGAAGAAACCCGGTTTCTGACTTCCCAAGACTCCAAAAAACCGGGTTTCTGGCTTCCCACAAATCGCCTAAATTCAACTAAACCAAGCTAGCCACACTGGAAGCATCAACAGCAACCCCACAGAAGTTATGGCAATACTGCAAGCTAACAAATCGCGATCGAGTTCATAGACTTCTGCTAAAATCTACACAGAAAGTGCCGTGGGTGTTCCCGACATCAACACCAGCACGAGTCTCGGATCGCCACTCAATCCGCAATAACTAGCAGCCAATCCTATGAACATGGGGACAATTATTGCTTTTAACAGCAATATGTTTTTTCGTTGGCGGTTGTTTATGATATTTTTTACCGCAGAGGACGCAGAGAGCGCAGAGAAAGAGAAGTGAGAGATGAATGATTTCTATGTTAATGGAGGAGTTGAGATTAATTGAATGATACTGAATTACACTGATTAATTCAATTTCAAAGCATTAACAGGTACTTCATCCCAAGCGCTGACAGTGCGCAATGTAGCAACCCAGCCCTGTTTTTTTTGTTCTGGGGTTAAATTTTGTTCAAAAGAATCATGGCATTGTTTAGCTTGAGTCTCATTGACACAAGCAATGCAAGCATACAGAATGCCTGATGGATCGATTTGTTCGTTTACCCAAATAATCATAATTTACTCTCCTAATTTACTTTTTTTTCACAGGCAAGATGCCTGTGCCACTTGTTTTTAACTCCTAGCTCGATCTGAATTACTTTGATGCCAAAGTCGCCAGAGATTCACCCGCCAGCCGACAAATCCGCCAGTCTGGCATCACATTAGCACCTATGCCTTTGTAAAATCCGATCGCCAATTCATTCCAATCCAACACACTCCATTCCAAACGCCCGCAGCCGCGCTCCACTGTCAATTGCGCTAAATATACTATTAAAGACTTGCCAATTCCCCGCCCTCGAAACTCAGGGAGGACAAACAAATCTTCCAAGTAAATTCCCGGCTGAGTCAGAAAAGTAGAATAGTTGTGAAAAAACAGCGCCCACCCCACCACTCGACCTTCGGACTCTGCTAAAATTGCTTCGGCAAAAGGTCGATCGCCAAACAGATGATTCTCCAAATCCACAGCACTGCCCGTGACAGCATCCGATAACTTTTCGTACTCAGCCAAAGCTTTAATCAAATCAAACAACACGGGCACGTCTGCCCGCGTAGCTGGACGCAAAATTATTTCAGAAGACATAAACCAGCATTAAGTGACAATCAAACATCAAAATACCATTATTTCTTAGTCCGCGGAGGCGGACTTTGTTTCTGTAGTAGCGGTTTCAACCGCCGAATGATCTTATTTCAGCCATCCCTTTAAGCGTTCTGTCACTTGAGGTCGCCGGAGTTTCCGCATCGCCTTATTTTGAATTTGACGGACTCGTTCGCGGGACAAATTGAACAAACTACTCACCTCTTCTAAAGTGTAAGGTTCCCCGGTTACTAAGCCATAACGCATTGCCACAATCTCTTTTTCCCGCTCTGTCAAAATATTGTCCAACACCTCCAAAATATCTTGGCGCATCATCATCTCATTCATTTGAGCTTCAGGAGATTGCGTCACGCTATCTTCTATCACATCCAACAGTTCCGAACTTTCTTCCGAGCCGATACGGTGGTTGAGAGACAAAGATTGTCGGCGTACTTGCTGGAGGTAACGAAGTTGTTCCGAAGTAACTTCCATGGCTTTAGCAAGTTCAGCTTCGGTGGGATTGCGTTGGAGAGAGCGCTTAACATCCCGATAAACTCTTTTTAGCTTATTTAATTGTTCGACAATGTGAACCGGCAATCGAATCGTCCGCCCTTGATTGGCAATTGTGCGAGTAATTCCCTGGCGAATCCACCAATAGGCATAGGTAGAAAACTTGTAACCTTTCTCAGGATCGAATTTTTCGGCTGCTCGATTTAAACCCAAAGCGCCTTCTTGAATTAAATCCAGAAAAGGTACGCCCCGATTCAGATAGCGTTTGGCGATGGAAACCACCAACCGCAAATTCGAGCTAATCATTTTCCGTTTCGCTGACTGACACTGATACCGGAGATTTTGCAGTTGAGTTTCGCTCAAACCCAAAGCCGCTGCGAGTTCAGCTTTTGTGGCACTTCTCCCCAATTCGTGCTTCAAATTCTGTTCTAGTTCCTCAAGGGCTACTAATTCTTGGACGCGACGAGCTAATTCTACCTCTTCGGTGGCAGTCAGCAGGGGATAGCGAGCCATTTCCTTGAACAAAGCTCCGACGGGATCGTCGGCAGACCAGTTGTTGTATGCTGACGAGCGAGTTAAAGTCGGAAGATCGATCTCGATGTCTTCATCTTCTGCGATCGCGAATGAGGCTTCCGGTGCCACCGCAAAACTGCCTAGGTCAGATTCTGCCATATGGTGCTTGGTGTCGGTGGAATGATTTCAAATGTCTGCCTTTACTTTAACGAATTTAAAGCCAAATTCCCGAAATCCCCCATTCAAAATCCAAAATCAATTGGTTCGAGCCAATAAAGGAGCAGCTTGCAACAACTGCTGAGTGTAAGGGTGCTGTGGATTCGTGAAAATATCCCTAGTCTTGCCAATTTCCACAATTTTGCCAGCATTCATCACTGCAATGCGATCGCAAAAAAATCGCGCCACCCACAAATCATGGGTAATAAACAAATAAGTGAGATTAAATTCCTGCTTCAATTCCAACATCAGTTCTAAAACCTGCGTTTGAACACTTGCATCCAGCATACTCACCGGTTCGTCGCAAATAATCAATTGTGGGCGAGTAATCAAAGCGCGAGCGATGGAAACCCGCTGCTGTTGTCCTCCTGACAATTCCGCTGGATAGCGACTCCAAAAATCTTCCCCAGGAGTCAAACCCACCCGTTCTAACATTTGGATTACTTGTCTTTTAGCTTCGCGGGTATTAGCTAGTTTGTGAATCAATAAAGGGTCAGCAATACTTTCTCCCACAGTCATCATCGGATTCAAACAAGCGTGGGGGTCTTGAAATACCATTTGCATTTGGCGGCGGTGTTTCCTCACAGCATCCCTAGTCAGGGCTGTCAAATTTATTCCCTGAAATTCCACTTTGCCACCCGTCGAGGGAATTAGCTGCAAAATCGTCCGTGACAAGGTACTTTTGCCACAGCCTGACTCCCCTACCAGCCCTAGGATTTCTCCCTGTTCTAGCTGGAAATTAACCCCATCTACTGCTCTAATTACATCACGTTTCCCAGAAAATAACTGTTCTAATAAATTGCTTTCTAAACTGTAGTGCTGCTGCAAATTTGTCACCCTCAACAGAGGAGAATTGCTTTCCTCGTTCCCCCCTTCCATGGGGTTAGGGAGGGATGAACTTTCCCCCCTTGGGAGGGATGAACTTTCCCCCCTTGGGAGGGATGAACTTTCCCCCCTAGGCAGGGGTTGACTTTCCCCCCTTGGCAGAGGCTGACTTTCCCCTCTTGGGAGGGGCTGACTTTCCCCTCTTGGGAGGGGCTGACTTTCCCCCCTTGGGGGAGACTGAATTTCCCCCCTTGGGGGGGGTAGGGGGGGGTTATCTTCTCCGGGTACGGGGTTGTATTCTTCCTTCTGAATGTGCAAAGCTGCTTTTAAGAGCGATCGAGTATATTCGTGTTGTGGTTGTTGAAAAACTTGCTCCACTGGTCCGGTTTCTACCACTTTGCCACCATACATCACCGCAATGCGATCGCAATACTCAGCCACCATCGCCAAATCGTGAGAAATCAACAAAATAGCCGTTCCCCGTTCAGCACAAAGTCGCGTTAATTCCTGCAAAATCTGGGCCGCGACAGTAACATCCAAACTGGTAGTTGGTTCATCCGCCACAATTAATTTAGGTTCGAGCAAAAGAGCCAAAGCAATTGCCACTCTTTGGCGCATTCCGCCACTAAATTCATGAGGAAATTGCGACCAGCGAGAAGCCGGAATTTTTACCGCTTCCAAAACTTCAATCGCCCGTTTTTTAGCTTCCTTTCTTGACAAATTCGGTCGATGAGCCTGCAAAGTTTCAATACAATGTTGACCGACAGTCATCAAAGGATCGAGGCGAGTCATGGGGTCTTGAAAAATCAGTGCCACAGCTTCGCCCCGAAACCCTCTGAGTCGCGAAGCATTCATTTCAAATATTGACTCTCCACTAAACAGAACTTGCCCCTCAATCAGGGTTGACTCCGGCAGCAAACGCATCGCCGCCCGTCCCAAAGTTGACTTGCCGCATCCCGATTCCCCAACTAATCCCAGCTTTTCCCCCGGTTGCAGTGTCAGGGAAACGCCGTCAACAGCCCAACCGGATTGGCCACGGCGCTGAGGATAAGCTACTCGTAGATTTTCAACGCAAAACAAAGAATATTCATTAGTCATTAGTTATTTGTCCTTAGTTATTAGTTATTTGTTATTGGTTATTGGTTATTTGTTATTCGTTGTTTGTTATTCGTTGTTTTTTTTACTCTCAACAGTCAACAGCCGACAGCAAAAATTCAACTGTCAACTGCTAACTGTCAACTAACAAAGGACTAAATTTCCTTTCGCTTCAACTCAGCTTTCCGCAGTATATAAGTAGCCGCACAATCTGCATGGGGATGGTCTGCTAAAACTTCTGCAAGTTCCAATACATAGCCGGCGATGTCTGGACCTAGCTTTTCTATCAGGACTTGGCGCTCCCTTTCCGCCAGTTCCTGCAAGCGGGCTTTAGCTTGCCAGGTGGGAGAAAACATTTGGTCAATCTCGGTGTGGAATCCCAGACTTTCGAGAAGGTCCCACTCGCCGTTATCGCACCAAATTCCCCCGCATAGCGTACACCGCTCTATGTAAAACGGTATTCTGCTAAAAGGAACTTTTGTTCGCGACAGATAGTGACCATCTTCGGGACACAGGGCGGCTTTGCTGTCGTAGGGAGATGGTGTAAATTCTATGCCGACAGTGGCTGTCTCCCGTTTGTCGGATTTGAGGGACCACTGGCGCTGGTTTTTTTGCCAAGTTTCGTATTCTCGGCCTGGAATCCAGATACCATAACAGTTGGGACACCATTGCACCGAAATAGCACCGGCTAATGTGCCACCCTCTAAGTTGGGATGTTTGCATTTTGGACATTCCACGGCTTTAATTTCTCCTTACCTGCTCAATTCTTGGTTAACTCAGTTGTTAATTCTGCCTTTTGGGCGGTATCTAAAGCTACATAATTTTTGGGCAGCAGCACACCACAGTAGCCAATTAGCGTGTTAATCCTCTCCATTGCCGCAGTTTGTCTGGCTGTCGCTGTCGCTGGCTGGCGGGATGCTTGCAAAAATGTGACATCTGTACCCAACATTCGCAGTTGCTTGTGAATTTCCGTCAGATAGGACTGTTCTGCGGGTGTTTCTGAGGACTCTAACTCACTGTTGTCGGTTGTCATAATTTGGTTTCCGAAAAATTGTTGCACTTTTTTGTATTCCGCCATCAGTGCAGCTCGATCGAGATTATCCTGTGCAGCAGTTTTTTGGAGCTGCTCTAGTGCTTGCTTTAATTTGTGATACCCCTGATAGCGATTTTCGGACAAGATCATAATTTTGTAAATAAATTTCTATTTATAATCAAAGTAGATTTTTTCTTAAAGTTAGTGAGATTTTTTTGACGGGAGGGCATCTCTCGATCGCCCTTGTCTGACCTCTCACTGCCCAAATATTCTGATTCTACAGTATCGGTCTCCCGTAAGGGCGGCCATAGTGTCACTATATTTTCCTCCCTGGGAGGGGGGACGATATGGAATTTAATCGCTATAGTTGACAAAAAAAATTGACTCTTTTTGGCGATTGCAACTTCTGACATCTAATTAGTTTAGTATAGCTAAACACATATTTTTGGCAATTGAACCGATAGTGGACTTTTCACCATTTGTATTTGTAAGTTTTAAAGGTGCCTACCATGAATGCTCAAACTCTCACTCCTGCTATCGATCCTGCGATCGTTCCCGATTGGCTACAAGAATGCCTGAATGCCCGATCGACCCTAGAAGCAGACTCTAGCTCCCATTGTCCCACTGGCAACAACTTAATTTGTCAGGCCTTTGAATTTGCCCGTGACTTGCACGAAGGACAATACCGAAAGTCAGGAGAACCTTACATTTGCCATCCGATAGCTGTGGCTGGGATGCTACGCTACATGGGTGCTAACAGTGCGATGATCGCAGCAGGCTTCCTCCACGACATTGTTGAAGATACAGACGTGACTGCCGAAGATTTGGAACAAAAGTTCGGCTATGAAGTGCGACAGTTGGTGGAAGGGGTCACAAAACTTTCTAAATTTAATTTTTCCAGCAAAACTGAACGCCAAGCTGAAAATTTTCGGCGGATGTTTTTAGCAATGGCTAAAGATATTCGAGTCATTGTCGTCAAGTTGGCAGACAGACTGCACAACATGAGGACTTTGGAGCATCTGCCAGAAGAAAAGCGCCGCAGCATTGCCCTAGAAACACGAGAAATTTTTGCTCCCCTGGCGAATCGTTTGGGTATTGGTCGGTTTAAGTGGGAATTGGAAGATTTAGCTTTTAAATACCTGGAACCGGATGCTTACCGCGAAATTCAGGATTTAGTAGCTGTCAAACGGTCCGATCGCGAAATTCAACTGGCAGAAGTTACAAATAGTTTGCTAGAAAGACTTGAAAAATTAGGCATAAAATGCTATGAACTTAGCGGCCGTCCCAAACATTTGTACGGGATTTATCGGAAGATGCAGCGCAGTCAAAAAGGGTTTCACCAACTTTATGATATTGCTGCGGTGCGGATAATTGTCGAAACTAATGATGACTGTTATCGAGCTTTGGCGATCGTCCACGATTCTTTCCGCCCCATACCAGGCCGCTTTAAAGATTATATCGGTTTACCGAAGGCAAATCGCTATCAATCTTTGCACACAGGAGTAATCGGAACCAGCGGCCGGCCCATCGAAGTGCAAATTCGTACAGTAGCAATGCACCACATCGCAGAATACGGGATTGCCGCCCACTGGAAATACAAAGAAACAGGTGGTTCTAGCAATACGAAAGTCACCGGAGACGACGAGAAATTTACTTGGCTGCGGCAACTGCTAGAGTGGCAAAGCGACCTCAAAGACGATCGGGAATATTTAGAAAGCATTAAAGACAACTTATTTGACGAAGATATCTATGTTTTTACTCCCAACGGAGATGTCATTGCTCTCAATAAAGGTTCCACACCAGTAGATTTTGCTTATCGCATTCACACCGAAATCGGCAATCATTGCACCGGGGCGCGGGCAGGCGGGCGGATGGTGACACTAGACACTGTTTTAAAGAATGGCGATATAGTCGAAATTATGACTAAAAAAAATGGTAGTCCCAGTTTAGACTGGCTGAACTTTGTCAAAACAAACGGAGCGAAAAACCGCATTAGACAGTGGTTTAAGCGATCGCACCGAGATGAAAATATCGCCCGCGGCCGGGAATTATTGGAGAAAGAATTAGGCAAAAGTGGCTTTGAATCTTTGCTCAAATCCGAACCGATGCAATCAGTAGCCCACCGCTGCAATTACCACAGCGTCGAAGACTTATTAGCTGGTTTAGGCTACGGTGAACTGACATTAAATCTGGTAGTAAATCGCATCCAAGATTTGGTAAAACTCCGCCAAAAAGTTGAGGTTGCCACCGTGGGTTCAGCTCAGGAATTGCCCACGCAAATACCTGTGATGATGCCACCGAAACCAGTGCCGAGTTCATCTCCGAGCAAATCGCCGATCGCAGGTGTTGAAGGATTACTTTACCATTTGTCAGGCTGCTGTTGTCCAATTCCGGGGGAAGCAATTATTGGAGTTGTGACTCGCACCCGTGGCATTTCTATTCACCGACAAGGTTGTGTAAACGTTGAGTGTGTGCCGGGGGATCGGCTGGTTCCTGTGAGTTGGAATGCGAGCCCTCGCAATGGCAGTCGCCCGAATACTTATGCGGTTAATATTCAAATTGAAGCCCTAGACCGAGTAGGAGTTTTCAACGATGTATTATCGCATTTAAAAGACAATCAGGTCAACGTCCGCAGCGCTCAAGTAAAAACCTATCCCGGTTTTCCAGCCTTAATTGACTTGTGCATGGATATCCAGGATAAAGAACAGTTCGAGCGCACTTGTATGCAAATTAAAAATATGAGCGATATTTTGAATTTGCGGCGGCTGAGTCAAGTGACTGAATAGGGAATTGGGCATAGGGAATAGGGCATTGGGCATGGGGAATTGGGCATGGGGAATTGGGGATTGGGAATTGGGCATGGGGAATTGGGCATGGTTAGTTGTTAGTTGTTATTTGTTAGTTGGTAATATTACCCGAAATCAGGACAAGGCAGTGCCCATTGGTGTCAACTTAAGCCTGAAAGCCCTGAGAAATCTGGTTTTTACCCCAGTCTAGATCCCCCTCTTCCTCCCCTCCAAGGAGGGGCCGGGGGTGGGTTCCGGGGCATTGGTGTCAACTTAACGTCAAACCTAGTCACAGATTGCTGTTTGACTATTAAATCCAGATCCCCCCTAGCCCCCCTTCCCAAGGGGGGGACAAGATTCCGATCAAAGTCCCCCTTCCCCCATCCCCCCTTGGGGGGGGCAGGGGGGGGTGGGGGGGCTAGGGGGGGGTGGGGATTTAGGGGGATCTAGACTTAGGTAAAAGCGACATTTATCAAGGCTTTCAGTCTTAAGTTGACACCAATGGTTCCGGGGGTTCCCGCGATCGCCCCATCGCCCCACCTCCCCATCTCCCCATCTCTCCCTCTCCCCCTCTTCCCATCTCCATGCCCATGCTTATATTTCCGGTTTCAAATCTCGTTCCATCAGAGCTAAAACTGCTTGTTCCGGAGTAATTTCACCATTGAGTAAACGGTAAACTTGACGGGAAACAGGTACTTCAATAGCACGTTGATTAGCTAAATCAATCAAAACATTGGTAGTATTTACTCCCTCAGCCGTGCTTTGTAATTCCTGCAAAATTTGCTCTAAAGATTTACCTTGAGCCAATCCAAAACCAACCCGGTAATTGCGCGATAAAGAACTATTACACGTAGCGAGTAAATCTCCCAAGCCTGACAAGCCATAAAAAGTTTCTGCTTGAGCGCCCAAACGAACACCAACTCGAATCATTTCCGGCAAAGCACGAGTTAGCAAGGCAGATTTTGCATTAGTTCCTAATTGTAAACCGTCGCAAACACCAGCGGCGATCGCAAATACATTTTTCAGGGTACCACCCAATTCAGTTCCCAAGGGATCTTGATTAATATAAACCCGAAAAATTTCCGAACTGTAAATATGCTGCACCTGCTTAGCTGCTGCTAAATCCGAACTAGCTGCTACCGTTGCAGCCGGTAATTCCTGCCGAATTTCCTCAGAAAGATTGGGGCCAGAAAGCACCACAATCGGATGGCGAGGAAAAGCAGTTTGCCAAATTTGTGAAGGAGTACGAGTAGTGGCGGGGTCTAAACCTTTGGTAACAGTAACTATAATGGTGTTAGGGCCCAGATTTGTGGACAGAAGTCGATCGACTGTAGCGGCAACTCCTTTCATCGAAACTGCCGAAACCACAACATCCGTACCTGTAATCGCAGACTCAAGTTCAAAAGAACTACGACGGGACCACAAGTTAACTTGATGGGCATTTTTACTTGCCAGATTTGCCAGTGCCGAGCCCCAAGCACCTCCGCCTAATATTGTCAAGATTGTCATTTGGGTAATAGGTAATAGGTAATAGGTAATGGGGAATTGGGAATTGGGAATTGGTTATTCGTTATTCGTTATTCGTTATTCGTTATTGGTAAGTAGCAACTATCAACTATCAACTATCAACTATCAACTGCCAACTGTCAACTGTCAACTGTCAACTGTCAACTGCCAACTGCCAACTGCCAACTGTCAACTGCCAACTGTCAACTGTCAACTATCAACTGTCAACTGTCAACTGTCAACTGTCAACTGTCAATTGCGGTCGCAATCCATAATGACGGTATCGCCAATAATCGCGTAAAATGCGATCGTGATCGAAGCACAATTGGGTTGGAATACGCCAAGATTCAAATATTTCTAAATTTTTAGCATCGTCAGCAGCTTCAGGAATTCCGGTGGCGGAAGCTAGGAAGACAATGCTGAGAGTATGTTTGCGAGGGTCGCGATTTGGGTCAGAATAAACGTAGAATTGCTCGATTAATTCTACTTCTAATTTGGTTTCTTCTAAGGCTTCCCGTTTGGCCGCTGTTTCTGCGGATTCGCCACAATCCATGAAGCCGCCGGGAATCGCCCAGCCGTAGGGAGGATTGCGACGTTCTATGAGTACGATCGGGCGGTGGGGGCGATCGACCAATTCTATGATAATATCAACTGTGGGCGTAGGATTTTGGTAAATCATTTGGTTGGAAATTGGGAATTGGGCATCGGGCATTGGGTATGGGTCCTTGGGCACTAATGATTTTATTATGTAACAAACAACCAATAACTAATAACTAATAAGTAATAACTAATAACAAACATTATGCCTAAATGGATCGAAAAAGTTTTCGGTATCGGTACAGTTACTATTCTCCTATTAGGCGCAACTGGATATTGGTACGTTTTTATCGCCGGAGCACCTCAGTTAGACCCTCCGAAAGTAGTCACCGATGCCAACTTGAATTTTGAACTCAAAACATATAAAAGTGTGGCTATGAATTCAGAGCGCACTTACGGCTTAATTTTACCACCTGGGTACGCTAAAAATTCCCAACAGCGTTATCCAGTTATTTTTTTGTTACACGGGGGACACGGAGACGCACGGGCTTATCAAGACAAAGCTGCTGTTACTTCTGTGCTTCACGACTTGTATCAAAGCAAAAGATTACCGCCCTCAATTATAATTACTCCTGACGGAAACGACCAGCGGGGTACAAGTCCTTTGTGGGACCCGCAGTATTTTGATGGGCCCAATGGTCTGGTGGGAAGCGCGATCGGCTCGGAATTGGTTTCTGAGATCAAATCGCGCTATCGAACCCTGGAAGACCCGAAATTCTGGGCAATGGGGGGACAATCTTCGGGGGGTTGGGGTGCTTTTAATATCGGTTTGCGTTACTTGAATAATTTTAATATTCTGTTCAGCCACAGCGGCTATTTTACGGATCAAAGTGGCAAGGCTAATAGTCCTAAATATTTAGTTGAGAAACTTTCTATTAAAGATAGACAAAGACTCCGGGCTTATTTGGATGCGGGGGAAGGAGATGAGAAGTTTCTTACTTCCACTCAACAGTTTCACGCTCAACTAAATAGTTTGGGTATTGCGAATGAGTTTAACAAATTTGCGGGGGGACATGGGATTGTGGGCCCTGATGTCGGTTGGAATTATTGGCATAAGCATTTGGCGGATTCTTTGAGTTATGTTGGAAAGCAGTTTAATATATCAATGTCCGCACCGAAAAATAGAAACTAGCAAATATAAAGGTGAACTGTGTTAAGTCAAAAAACTAGAATTGGACTCTGGACGGCATCATTTTTAACCGGATTGGTAGGAGTGATTAATCTGCTGTCTGCTGTAACTCCTAGTTTACCCGATCGCCGAAATTGGTTAGAGCCTTTTTTTCCTTTTACCGTGAGGGCTGGCGGGCATTTTTTTGCAGCAGTTATCGGATTTATGCTGCTAACTCTGGCAACTAATTTGTTGAGGCGAAAACGGATTGCTTGGTTGCTGACAGTGGGATTGTTAATCCTTTCTATTGTCGTTCATTTAATCAAGGGATTGGATGTTGAAGAAAGTTTGCTTTCTGGGGTACTCTTGTTTCAGTTGTTGGTGATGCGTAAGACTTTTACTGCTAAGTCGGATCGCCCTTCCATTGCTCAAGGAATTCGGGTTTTGCTAGGCGCTTTGTTGTTTACCCTCGCTTACGGGACGATGGGTTTTTACATTCTGGATGGGCGCTTTGAAGTTAACGAACAAGCGGTTAATTTTGATTGGGATCGAGCGCTATTCCAAACTCTGGCAATGTTTTTTACGGCGGATAATGCCGGATTGGTTCCCAAAACTCGGTTTGCAATGTTTTTTGCGGATTCGATTTATGCTGTGGGTTCGGTAACGCTTGGTTATGCACTTTTGATGCTGCTGCGTCCCGTGCTGTTGCGAGATTCGGCAACTTCTTCAGAACGGTATAAAGCTCAAGAAATTATCGCCAAATATGGACGGACTACCCTAGGGAGATTAGCGTTACTTGAGGATAAATCTTATTATTTTAGTCCTTCGGGAAAAACGGCCATCGCCTACGTGCCAAAAGGCAGAGGTGCGATCGCCTTGGGAGACCCCATCGGGCCACCAGAAGACCGCAAAGAGACAATTTTGGGGTTTCAAGAATTTTGCGATCGCAATGATTGGTATCCGACATTTTATCAAACTTTACCGGATGATTTAGAAATATATTATGCTCTCGGTTTTCGAGTCATACAAATTGGCGAATCAGCTATGGTAAATCTCAAAGATTTTAGTCTCAAAGGCAAGGCTAAACAAAATTTAAGAACTGCCATAAATCGCTTGACCAAAGCCGGACACCAAGTCAAATTTTACGAACCGCCTTTAAGTTCTGACTTGATACGGCAAATGAAAGCTGTGAGTGATGAGTGGCTGCAAATGGTTCAAGGTGCAGAAAAACGTTTTTCTGTAGGCTGGTTTAACGAGACATATCTACGAGAAACTCGCGCTATAGCTATCCAGACGCCCGATGGTAAAATTAGTGCTTTTGCTAATATGATATCTTCGGGAAATCAGGTAGTTGGAGTTGATTTAATGCGAAGGCGGATTGAGGTGGAAAATGGCACGATGGAGTGTTTATTTGCTTCGATGTTGCAGCACTGTCAAGAATTGGGATATGCAGAATTTGACTTGGGTTTATCGGCTTTGGCGGGAGTGGGAGAAGCTGAAAAATCTGGGCGTTTGGAAAAGGTGTTAATTTATCTTTCTGAACACTTGAGTAAGTTTTATAATTTTCAGGGATTGCACAGTTTTAAAGATAAGTTTGGCCCGCGCTGGGAAGCGCGTTATTTGGTTTATCCCAGTTTGGGCAGTTTGCCGGATGTTGTAGTTGCGTTGATTCGGGCTGATTCGGGCGATCGACTTTGGGATTATTTGCGGCCGGGAAGTTAGAAAAGGTCTTAATCCCCAGGCTCTTAACTGGTTCCCAGGCTCTGGCCTGGGAACCCATATCTAGAGGCTCTGTTAACTGGTTCCCAGGCTCTAGCCTGGGAACCCATATCTAGAGGCTCTGCCTCGGTTCTGCTAGGCTAGGCCCCGAACAGGTAGGCGCTGGCCTTGCAAAACCTGTGCATACAGCTTTTCCAACTCAGTAATATTCTGACTGAGAGTATACCGATCGAGCGCCCGTTGGCGAGCTTTTTTAACTGGTTCCCAGGCTCTAGCCTGGGAACCCATATCTAGAGGCTCTGCCTCGGTTCTGCTAGGCTAGGCCCCGAACAGGTAGGCGCTGGCCTTGCAAAACCTGTGCATACAGCTTTTCCAACTCA